>JAIRZG010000248.1 GCA_031267345.1 Zoogloeaceae bacterium | reverse complement strand
TGCCTTCTTTTGCGGTTGGGGCGCAGGCGCACTCTTCGGCTCGGGTGCGTGTTTCGTTTCCTGATGTCGGTGCTGCGATTCTTTGCGATACCTCTGAAATTCAGGGTATGGCTCGTTTTCCTGCTCGAGCGTCTGGATTATCTCTTGATGCCGACGCGCTTCTTCCTGTTTTTCATATTCTTCTTTCATGCGGTCTGAATTGATTTGCGCCACGGTTTGTCCATACTGCGCCCAGGTGAATTTTCCTTCATGCAGCGCGACCGTTGCCTGTAAAAGCGAATTCATCTGCGCTTTGCTTCTTTGCAGGAAGGCAAAATTTCCGTTCGTCGCGTTTGCGTAATCCATCTGTACGCTCCAGTAGTTGTCGAAGTATTCTTCCTGGAGTCTTCCGAATTTCTTGATTGCCGCGCGTTCGTCTTCCGTTGGATAAGCATTGTCAAAAATATCCACTGGGCATTCTTCGAGACTGATGCCGCATTTCTCCCGCATAATAACCAGATCCGGATCGGATGCGAGCCTTGCCTTGTATTCCTCGTGAACGACCGCTATTTTCTGATAGAGGTGTATGCTTACGCACCCCGCGAGCGTTAGCAAAGCAGCAAAAACGGGTAACGCAAAACCGCGCTTCATGATAGGGATCCTCCTGTTACACCATAAGCATAATGCCTGTGGGTAGTGGATTATAGGCTATGTTCGCCTTCACGTCTTTGCCGATGACGAAGCAAACATCGGGCAGATTTTTGGCGAGGTCTTGCGACAGCGCAGATCGGCGCGAGGTTTTATCCGGGAGGAACCTGCTTTCAAGACGGATATTTGAGCGGACGTTCATCTGCTGTCTGGCGCGTGGCGTCCCTGGCTTCGATTGCCGCCGCGCTGGCGAAACAGTCCCGCGCCAGACTCGCGTGACCGGATTGCAGAAAGACATTACCCATGTCGATCAGGAGTTCCGCGTCTGCCGGGGCGCGTTGCCGGACAAGAGCGATAAACTCTGCCGCCGCTTCGGCGTTGTTTTGACTGGCAGCGGTAAACGCCAGCCAGACGGCGGGCAGGGGATTTTTCGGCTCGGTTGCCAGCAAGTATGAAAACAGGTTGATGGCCACATCGAATATGCCTCCGTTGAAGTGCCGCTCGCCATAGCCCTGAAGCGTTTCCGGAGCGATGAAGGCCGCCAGTTCACGCCAGCCATACTCTGGAATTTTCTGCATATCGCCGGGATCCAGTTGCGCAAGGAGCGCGCGCATGTAATGCGCTGTCTGCGAGGCATGAAATCCGGCCTTTCCAGGAGATAACCCTGCCTTGAAGTCTTGCGCCTTTTCCAGTCCGGAAAGGCCATCCCGCAACGCTTTTACCGTATTCTGCGGCTGGTGGCAGACCCGGTCTTCCGCATCCAGAAAACGGAGATAGAACGGATTGCGGAACAGGGCGGTGCGTTCTGACCTGAACAGATAATGATTGGCTGTCATGCAATCCTCGCCGAACCGTATGGCGGAAGGGGCAACCGGATCGCGCAACAGGAATTTCCGGTCATACATGTAATTCCACAGCGCGCCATACTGGCTCAACCAGCTATTGGCGCATGTCAGCACCGCGTCTGTTGTCCAGATCTCCCGCTCCGTCAGTTTGTCCGCCGCGACGACAGACTGCTGATGCCGCCGCATCTCCCCATCCTGCGTAACCCACTGCGCTACGCACAGGAGCACGATTTCCGCGCCGCCCTGCGCTTCGACGCGCAGCAGGAAATCCGCCATTCGGGGCAGGCTTTCCCGCTCGAACAGGGCGTCGTCGCTATCCATGAAAAACACCCAGCGTCCCGTCGCTCGCGCCAGACCTTGCAAACGGGCATTGTGCTGTCCTTCGTTTTTCGGTTGCCGGTGATAGACAAGATCGGGTTTCAGGACGCGCAAGGCGCGCAGGCTTCCCTCCAGACCCGCCGCCGTGGAGGCATCATCAATCAGGAACAATTCAAAATTCTGGAACGCCGACGCCGTCAGACTTTCCACCGCGCGTCGCAACAAGGTGAAACGGTTGAAAAAAGGAATGATGAAACTGATCAGCGGCGTTTCGTCGTCGGAACAGGAAGGCATAACAGGGAGCATGGTGACATCTTTATGCAGAATGGGTCAGGTCATGAATGGTGCGCCAGTCAGGACAATCGTACTATAGCGCTGTTTCGTCCCGTCCGGCTCCATGCCACCGCGTAGTCGGCCTTTATTCCGTGCGCATTGGGGTGTCGGGAACAGTCGGCATTGGGCGCAGGGGCATGGTTTTTGACGAAGACGGTTCGTGTGTCCGTGCCGGATATGTGGTGGAAATCCTCGCCATCATCCGCAGCTTCATTCTGAATCTCAAAACCTGCGCCCCTGCGTCAAAAACAAACGCCTCAAGGCCGCATACAACGAATTCCTCCTCCCCAGGGCGCAATCGCCCTTTTCTGATGCCCGCTTCCTGACCTCTGATCCCTGTAGTGGTAGAATCCCCAATTTTTCAGTTGCGCTAGCGTCGCATTTTTGAACGGACGGCATGAAGCATATCCGGAATTTTTCCATCATCGCGCACATCGACCACGGCAAATCGACCCTGGCGGATCGCATCATCCATCATTGCGGCGGGCTTTCCGACCGGGAAATGGAAGCGCAGGTGCTCGATTCCATGGACATCGAGCGTGAGCGCGGCATTACCATCAAGGCGCAGACGGCGGCGCTGGATTACAAGGCGCGCGATGGACAGGTCTATAACCTGAACCTCATCGACACGCCGGGACACGTAGATTTTTCCTACGAAGTTTCGCGTTCGCTCTCCGCCTGCGAAGGGGCGTTGCTGGTGGTGGACGCTTCCCAGGGCGTGGAGGCGCAAACCGTCGCCAATTGCTATACCGCCCTGGAATTGAATGTCGAAGTGCTGCCGGTGTTGAACAAGATCGATCTGCCTTCCGCTGATCCGGACAACGCGCGTCAGGAAATCGAGGATGTGATCGGCATCGACGCGACCGACGCGGTGTTGGCGTCCGCCAAGACCGGTCTGGGCGTCACGAATATTCTGGAAGCCGTGGTGGCGCGCATTCCACCGCCGACAGGAGAAGCGGACGCGGCATTGAAGGCGCTGATCATTGATTCCTGGTTTGACAATTATGTTGGCGTGGTGATGCTGGTGCGCGTGGTGGATGGCGTCCTGCGTCCGAAAGACCGGATTTTGTTCATGTCCAACGGCAAGCAGCATCTGTGCGAACAGGTCGGCGTATTCACGCCCAAGTCCGTGCCACGCGAAGCCTTGCGGGCAGGGGAGGTGGGTTTTGTCATCTCCAATATCAAGGAACTGGATTCCGCCAAGGTAGGCGATACGGTGACGCTGGCGAACGCGCCCGCCGCCGCGCCGCTGCCGGGCTTCAAGGAAATCAAGCCGCAGGTGTTCGCGGGGTTGTATCCGGTGGAAGCCAATCAATATGATCAGTTGCGTGACGCGCTGGAAAAACTGAAGCTGAACGATGCTTCCCTGCGCTACGAGCCGGAGGTGTCGCAGGCGCTGGGCTTTGGCTTTCGCTGCGGCTTTCTGGGATTGCTGCACATGGAAATCGTGCAGGAACGCCTGGAACGGGAATTCGATCAGGATCTGATCACCACCGCGCCCACGGTAGTCTATGAAGTGGCGCTGCGCGACGGAACGGTGTTACGGGTGGAAAATCCCTCGCGCCTGCCGGAGACGCAAAAAATTGAGGAAATCCGTGAACCCATTATCACCACCACCATTTTCGCGCCGCAGGAATATCTGGGCAGCATCATTACGTTGTGCAACCGGAAGCGCGGCAGCCAGATGGATATGCGCTATCACGGGCGGCAGGTGAAGCTGGTGTATGAAATGCCGATGGCGGAAGTGGTGATGGATTTTTTCGACAGGCTGAAATCGGTGTCCAGAGGCTATGCGTCGCTGGATTACGAATTCAGGGAATACCGCGCCGCCGACGTGGTGAAGCTCGATGTGCTGATCAACGGCGACCGGGTGGATGCGCTCTCGCTCATCGTGCATCGCGCCAATTCGCAATATCGCGGGCGGGAGCTGGCGTCAAAAATGCGTGAGTTGATCCCTCGGCAGATGTACGATGTCGCCATCCAGGCCGCCATTGGCAGCAACATTCTGGCGCGGGAAAACGTCAAGGCGCTGAGGAAAGACGTGTTGGCGAAGTGCTACGGCGGCGACATCACCCGCAAGAGAAAGCTGCTGGAAAAACAAAAGGCCGGCAAAAAACGCATGAAACAGGTAGGCAACGTGGAAATTCCCCAGGAAGCCTTTCTCGCCGTACTGCGCGTGGATAATTAAGGATACGCCCCATGATGATTGAGTTCTCGTTTCTTCTTGTCATTTTATTGCTGCTGGTCGGTCTGGCCTCGCTGTTTGGCTTCACGCTGGTGCTTTTTGGCGTGGTGGCGTTCACGGGCGTCCTCTGGCTGCTGGAGATTTTCTGGTTCAAAAAACGCCGTCCGGCGGGAGAAAAAACACCCTGGCGGGTGGAATACGGCGCCAACCTGTTTCCGGTGCTGCTGCTGGTGTTCTTGCTGCGCTCCTTCCTGTTCGAGCCGTTTCGCATTCCCTCCGATTCCATGATGCCCACCCTGCTGGACGGGGATTTCATTCTGGTGAGCAAATATGCCTACGGGGTGCGCCTGCCGTTGCTGAACCAGAAAATCATCGCGGTAAACGAGCCGCAACGCGGTGAGGTAATGGTGTTTCGCTATCCCCGCGACACGAGCAAGGATTACATCAAGCGGGTGGTGGGACTGCCGGGGGATACGGTAAGCTATCAGGACAAGCGCCTTGCCATCAACGGCGAACCGATGGTTGTGGAACAAATGGAAGACTATCTGCACGACAAAAAGCTCTATTATTCCGCTCAGTTCCAGGAAACGCTGGGCGAGGTGACGCATCGAATCCTGAATGAAGACGCCATTCCGGCCTATGTCTTCGACAAGGATGATTTTCCCGCTCAGGAAAATTGTCAATACAATACGGCTGGCGTTATCTGCACCGTGCCGGAAGGTCATTATTTCGTCATGGGCGATAATCGTGATCGCAGTCAGGACAGCCGTTCATGGGGCTTTGTCCCGGACGCCAATGTAGTCGGCAAGGCTTTTTTCATCTGGTTCAACTTTTCCGATCCGGGACGGATTGGTTCGTTCCAATAACTTTAGAGGTGTGTCATGAAGACAAGACAAGGCGGTTTTACACTGTCGTCATTCATTTTTATTTGTGTGCTGGTCGGGATTGCGGCCTGGCTGGTTACCGTCGTTGCGTCCCCCATTCTGCAAAGCCAGGAACACAAGCGCGTCATCAAACTGGTGTTGCAGAACGCTTCTTCCTACGCCACGGTTCAGGATGCGCGTAGCGCCTACAACAAGTCAGCGGGACTCAACCACGTCGGCTTGAACCTATCATCAGAAGAACTGAAAATCACCAAAAGCGGCAATGGTTACATATTCGACTACAACTATGAAAGCCGGGTGCATCTTGTCGCCAATGTGAGTCTGGTGTTTGAATTCAAGGGTTCCTTCCGCTGATGTCCGTCCGCGCCATGCCTTCCGCGCCCTCCGCGCGACTGGAAGGCGTGCTGGATTATCGTTTTACGGACAAGGCGCTGCTGACGATGGCGCTGACGCACCGGAGTTTCGGCGCGCCGCATTACGAGCGGCTGGAATTTCTCGGCGATGGCGTGCTGGATTGCGTGATTGCCGCCTTGCTGTACCGCCGCTTTCCGGATTTGCCGGAAGGCGATCTCTCGCGTCTGCGGTCGCATCTGGTTTGTCAGGACACCCTGCGCCAGTTGGCGCAGGAAATTCACCTGAGCGCCGCGCTACGTTTGGGGGAAGGGGAGATAAAAAGCGGCGGTTGCCAGCGGCCTTCCATTCTGGCGGATGTGCTGGAAGCCCTTTTTGGCGCGATTTATTTGGACAGTGGTTTTGAGGCAGCGACGGCGGTCATTGAACGCCTGTTCGCCACGCAGCTTGCCACCCTGGTTCCCGGCCAATCCATGAAGGACGCCAAAACCCGCTTGCAGGAATGGCTGCAAGGGCGTCATCAGGCGTTGCCCAAATACATTTTGCTGGAAACCACGGGCGCGGCGCACGCGCAGACTTTTCACGCGCGCTGCCAGATCGACAGTCAGGATATTTGCGCTGAAGGCGCGGGCAGCAGTCGCCGTCTGGCCGAACAATCCGCCGCCGCCCATGTCTTGCGGCTTCTGGAAGGGCAGGGCGCATGAGTGAAGCGCGCGCCCTGCGTTCCGGCTACATCGCCCTTGTCGGGCGTCCCAATGTGGGCAAGTCCACGCTGTTGAACCGTCTGGTGGGCGAAAAAATCAGCATCGTCTCGCGCAAGGCGCAAACCACGCGCCATCGCGTCATGGGCATTCTCACCCGACCGGACGCGCAATTTGTGTTTGTCGATACCCCCGGCTTTCAGACCCGCTTTACCAATGCCCTGAACCGCGTCATGAATCGGGGCGTCACCCAGGCGCTGGCGGCGGTGGATGTCGTTTTTTTCGTGATTGAGGCGGGCGTGTTCGACGCGCGCGACGTGGCGGTGTTGCGCCTTCTGCCGCCGGAGACGCCGACCCTGCTGGTGCTCAACAAGACGGATCGCGTCAAGGACAAGGCCAGCCTTCTACCTTTTGTGGCGCAGGTCGCGTCCGAACGCGAATTCGCCGCCGTGCTGCCAGTGAGCGCCACACAGGGCAAACAGACCGATGATCTTCTGGATGCCGCCCGCAAGTTTCTGCCGCATACGGAACTGCTTTTTCCAGAGGACGAAATCACCGATAAAAACGAGCGTTTTCTCGCCGCCGAATACATCCGTGAAAAACTTTTTCGTTTGCTGGGCGACGAATTGCCCTACGCCGTCACGGTGGAAATCGAAAAATTCGCCATGGAAGGCAGTTTGCGCCGCATCCATGCCGCCATTGTCGTCGACAAGGATAATCACAAGGCAATGGTCATCGGCAAGGGCGGCGAGACCTTGAAGCGCATCGCCAGCGAGGCGCGTCACGATATGGAGCGTCTGTTCGACGGCAAGGTGTATCTGGAAATCTGGGTCAAGGTGAAATCCGGCTGGGCCGACAACGAGCGCCTCCTGAAAAGCCTGGGCTATTCGGGACGCGAATGAGCCATGCCGCGCGGCAGAATTGACGCCCAACCGGCTTACGTCCTGCACACCCGACCCTATCGGGAAACCAGTCTGCTGGTCGAAGCCTTCAGTCGGGATTACGGGCGCGTGGCGTTGCTGGCGCGCGGGGCGCGGCGTCCGCATTCCACCCTGCGCGGCCTGATCATGGCCTTTCAGCCGCTGGAGCTTTCCTGGTCGGGCAAGGGCGAGGTTCTGACCCTGATGAAAGCCGAATGGCAAGGCGGGCAACCGCTGCTTTCCGGTTTGCCGCTTTTTTGCGGTTACTACCTCAACGAATTGCTGTTGCGCCTTTTGCCGCGCGAAGACGCGCATCCCCGGCTTTTTGAACAGTACTGGCGCATTTTGCGGCGTCTGGGACAGACTGCCCGGCAGGAGATGGCGGAATCCGGCTTGCGGAGTTTTGAACGCGCCCTGCTTTCCGAACTGGGCTATGGCCTGACGCTGGATCGCGATCACCTGGGGCAGCCCATTGCCGCCGCCGCCCACTACCGCTACGAAATTGAACGCGGCCCGGTTTTTGCCCCGACGCGCGACGCCGCCCAGCCCACCCTGATCGGTCAATCCCTGCTGGACATGGCCTGCGACGACTACGCCAACGCCGTCACCCGCAGCGAAGCCAAACAACTGATGCGCCGCCTGCTCGCCTACTACCTCGAAGGCGCGGAACTGCACTCACGAACGCTGTTTATTTGATCGAAATACAGGAAACGGAGGTTTTTCATCGTAAAACCAACTCCGGTTGAAACCCCTTCCAAAACACGTTAGACCGACAGGCCTGAAGGCCTGTCGCTAATTTCTTGCTTGGTTTGACGGGTTCATTATTTACCTAATGTATTACTTTAATAAATCAATATAAGATATTGATTTTAAAAATGTAATTTAACAGGAGACAGGGGAAGCTGTCTCCTGTGGGCGCGGCTGGATTCAAGGGCGGCTTCCGGCGTTGAGGATCTCGCGGTTGGCCTGTTTGGCGTTTTTGCAGTTTTGTGTTTTATTCAGCCGATCCGGGTCGGCCTTGCATTCCACGATGACTTCCATGCGTTCGGCGTTGTTCGCCTTGTACCATTCCACGCTCTGTACTTCCCGCTCACAACCGGAGAGGGCGACAAGCAGGGGGAGGAGGGCAAAAACCGACAGAAGGGGTTTCATGATGAGCAATTCCTTTCATAACAAACAGTAGTCAAGAATCGCCGAACGACTGTCCGGCTTGACGCGCATTATAAATGAAAACAATTCCCATTTTCCAGAGGAAACGGATCAGAAGGTAGAGGGTGCGGATCGATGATGCGCCATGCGAATTAAGTGACGAATATGCACGTTCCGTGTTGTCCAATGCGGTGAGGAAGGCCGGATTCGACGCGGGCAACGGCGCGTCTTTGGTCATGCCGGATGTCCGGGTAAGGCGCAATCGCTGTCCGCAAGGGCGGCCTTGTAGTGGGGGAGCAGGTCTTCGGGACGGTGGATGGTCATGCCGAGGTCGCGCACGAGGCCGTCTTTCAGGCTGTAAATCCAGGCGTAGATGGTGATGGCCTGACCGCGCCGCCAGGCGTCCTGCACGTGCCGAAGCCAGATGTCCACGAGGCCGACGCGGTCGCCATTTAGCGCCGAACGCACACCGCCGCAGCCGTAATGCCCGACCACCATGATATGCCGGACATGCAGTACGTCAATGGCGTACTGCATGATGGAAAGGCAGTTCAGATCGGTATGCACGACCACATTGGCGACATTGCGATGCACGAACACTTCGCCCGGCGGCAGAAGGCCAACAATCTGGTTGGCGGGGACGCGCGAATCGGAGCAGCCTATCCACAGGTAATGCGGTTCCTGAATGTCGGAGCGCTTTTTGAAATACGCCGGATCCAGCGTCTGCATCTGGTTGGACCAGACGCGGTTGAAGTCGAACAGGTGGGAAAGGTTTTTTTCGCGCACGTCTTTTTCCGACCGGTGTCGCAAATCCAGCGCAAGGTAAATCGCGCCTTCCAGCGGTGCAAGATAGCAGGCGGGCGCTTCGCAAAAGCCCAGTTCGCGGTAGATTTTGACCGCCACGCGCATGGCGGGAATGGGCGCGTGAAGGGAAGAGGGGCACAGAAAAATTTGCGGTATCGCGTATCGGTAATTTATCCTGCCTCTCCTTTTCTGTCTTTATTTTCCTTGATCATGATTGATGAACCAACCCATTGCCCTGAGCGGCAACCTGCTTTGCGTCTGGCGCCCATGCCCGGTAATGAAAACATGTTCGGCGATATTTTTGGCGGCTGGGTGATGTCGAATGTCGATATTGCGGGCGGCATCGAGGCCATGCGTTATGCGCGCGGACGGGTGGCGACGGTGGCGGTCAACAGTTTCCAGTTCCAGCAGCCGATCTCCAGCGGCGACGTGGTGAGTTTTTACGCCGAAGTCATTCATGCGGGGCGAACCTCGATTACCGTTCAAGTGCAGGTTTTTGCCGAACGGCATCCGCAAAAGCCGATAGTCGTCAAGGTGACGGAAGCCATCCTGACCTACGTGGCGCTGGATGACGAAGGCCAGAAACGTGCGCTGCCCACCGCCGTCTGGCCGGAACTGACCGACGCGCCGGAGTCGTGAAAAACGGAAAGTGCGGTGGTAACGCCGGAATGGACATTCTAATATCATGCCGCGCAATATATTCTGAAAATTTTTTGCAATCGGGAGCATGGCAATGAACCTCATCCGATACGACAGGTCTTTCAGCGGATTTGTGGCGCTCGCGCTCGTTTTCGCGCTGATTTTCGCAACATCCGTCGCAGAGGCGCAGGTCGTCGGGCAAGAAGAGACGCTCCTTGATTTTCCAGAACCGTCGCATCCACGCTACGCCTGTCATGATCAGGGCGTGATAGACGAATACGAAAAAATCACCAAAGACGCCGCGTTTTATGAGCGCCTCGCGCGCATTACAGGCGAAGGCGACAGCGTAATTCCGCTTCTATGGCAATGGATTGCCACAGCGCGCTTCAAAAATGGCGTGGAACTGGCGCGGCAAGGCAAATTCGCGGAAGCCACGCTTTTGTTCGACATGCTTGACCAGCGCTTTGCCCGGGATGAATCCGCAGCGTCAGGCGCGCGTGGCGAAGTCCCGTCGCCACGGGAATGGGCGGCGGCGGCGCTGAACAACAAAGGCGCGGTCTTGGCTCGACAAGGCAGATTTGCGGAAGCCATCGCCGTGTACGACGATCTCATTGAACGCTACGGCAAGCCCCACTACAACGAAGAAATCCTTGCGTGGCGCGAGGAACTGGACAAGCAGGGGGTTGACCTGAGCGAGCTTGACCCGAACAATAGCGTCTGGATCCGGGCAGCGGTTGCGGCGGCGCGTTTCAACAAGGGTCTGGCCCTGCGCCAACAGGGCAGGCTTACGGAAGCGCTCGCCCTGTATGACGAAAATTTCGACTGGCAAGAGGACGGCCTGGACGATTGTTCGTGCGCGGGCAAAGATCCGGAAGGAAATTTCCTGATCTGGCAACAACGCCTCAAGGCGCAGATCGGCAAGGCCGGAATATTCGAACAACAGGAGAAATCCGAAGAAGCGCTTGATCTCTATGACAAAATCCTGCGGC
The DNA here is from genome assembly GCA_031267345.1 of Zoogloeaceae bacterium. Taxonomy (GTDB): domain Bacteria; phylum Pseudomonadota; class Gammaproteobacteria; order Burkholderiales; family Rhodocyclaceae; genus Azovibrio. The sequence goes on along the minus strand of JAIRZG010000248.1, from coordinate 837 downwards.
AATTCGCAATGGTTCAGCGCCTGTATCCGGTCATTCCGGATATGCTCCTTCAGGAACAGATGATCAAGGTGGTGCGGAAACGGGGCGAGGTATTGGGCAAGCAAGGCGAGTTTGAGCGGGAAGCGAGGACCTATGCGTATCTCGACGAAATTCTCCGTCCAGGCAGCAATCTGGCGACGCGGCAAGCCGTTTTTGAAACGCTCCTTGCATGGGCGGAAAGATCGCGCCAGCGCGACGACCAAAAAAGTGAGTTTCTTGCCTATAGCTCGCTTTACACCCTTTTCCGCAATGACGAGGACCCCGTGATTCGCGGGCCGTTTGCCAAAGCGATGATCGAGATGGGCGATGAACTGGCCGTCAAGAAGGGTTTCGTCCCCATCAAAAATGTCGTCGACGATATCGTCGAGGTTTTCAACCGGGACAAGGACCCCGCAATCCGGGAGCAGGTTGCCCGCGCGATCCTTGAATGGGCGTCGCATGACGATCCAATGACCGAGGAATCTATCTACGAGGCGATCTACGAATATTTCGGCGATGACAGGGAACCCGCAATCCGCGCGCTCGTGGATCAGGCGCTTCACCGTCTGCTGGAAGAAGCAAGCCGATTGGAGTATCGGCTGGAGCAGGCAAACCGATCTGATCCCGACGATCCCATCGCTGCTATCTATGGTAGAAAGATTTTGCTGGAGCAGGCAAACCGATCTGACCCCGACGATCCTGGTTACAACATTGCCGAGCTTCGCGCCATCCTGGAGGAGCGCGGCAAGGAACCTGCGGAAGAGCCGGAGAAAGTTGACGAAGCGCCCGATGCCGAATCCTATGGATGGGAAACGGAAC
>JAIRZG010000244.1 GCA_031267345.1 Zoogloeaceae bacterium | reverse complement strand
TAAAACGCTACCTCGAAAACGCAGCCAGCCTGCCTGTCGGGCAAACCGATCCTTCGACGGTACGGATTTCCGCTTGATTCCCTCCCGGCCCCTCACGGGGCCGTTTCAGGAGGGAGAATGCGGCTCATGCATTTTGCAAAAAGTCATTCCTGGCTTCTTGCGCAACCCAGAACTGACTGTACTGAACTTTTTCTGCCTTTCCTGAGGGTGTAAACGCGCGCGATATTTGAGGTACCTAGTGCGTGATATTTGCCCGTAAAAATTATTGCGCCAGCCGCAAACATTTTGCGAAAACGCTTAGATAGTGTCGTGAATTGGCTACGCACAAACACATCTCATTGAGGTAAAAACTTCGTGCCGACAAACACAATAGATGCAGGAAAATCATATAGATACCCGTCGCCGCCATTCCACGGGCCGGATCGCATCACTACCGTAGGGTAGTAATACAGCGTATTGTCGGAGCGACTAGCTCCTCTCCCTATATACCTTACGTCATTCGCTCCCGAACGCAGCCAGCCACGAAACGCCGTCCCGCAAAGTACAAAGGCGGGAATCTCATCGAATGTCCACGAGACTGACCCCGTTGATATTGTTGGCGTAACCATGCCAAGGACTCTCATGTATCTTTGGCGAGAGTCAAAAACGACCTGACCAAACTCATTACTGACTCGCAATCCGTAATCAGTTTTAAATTCCGTAACTTCATCCTGCCTATCGAACAAAAACCATCTAGCGGTAGCACCTTGATTATCAGAGGCTGAAAAGACGATATCCCACGACGTCGCATCGACACGATTTAACCAATAAACAACCACGCCCTGATCAGGTCGAACCGCCACACAGGGTGTTTGAGCACTTACCCTAACCGTTGTTGATGACGAAGCACCAACAGAAACATTGCCCGCATCCTTCAATACTAAATTTTGATGCGATCCATCAATCTGAATAAAGCTGTCCGCGTTTCGCACGTAAAACCCACTAGGCATATTTAATATTCTCCATAAATCAAAGTTCCCATTACGCCTCGACAATTCCATGAGAGTACATTTCCACTTACTGAGACTTGAATATATTGAATAGTATTAGCGACGTTTGCAGCTAAAGCCCACCACAAATCATGACCGTCGCTCACTGGGGCAACTAGTGATCCCGTATTGGGGCCAATCGAGACAACATCAAATACGCGCGTTAGGCGGTCTATTGCCGAAAATTGCAATTCACCATTATTAAAAACCTGTAGCCCGAACATCATGACTACACCTCTAGATTGCCAAGTTGAACGCGCAACACGCCATTTTCGTCGTAAACCTTGATCGCCTCGCCGTTCATTTCCAGGCGCGCGCCAGCGTTGGCCGATTTGACGCTGAAGTTACCCGTGCCAACCAGCGCGATACTGCCAATCTGCGCAGCGCCAATTGCGGCGTTGGCGATTACTGTACTGACGTTTGTAGGGTTGATCTTACCGAGTGAGTCCGCGAGGTCGCCCCAGTCTTCATAGCCTCCAACGGAACCACCCGATCGCAATGTAACCGAGCCATCCGGCCCGTAGATCGTGAAGTTTGTCCCGTCCCATTCCGCGCCAGCGCCAGTAGGGTCGCCAACCCGCCACTTGTATTTGGCATCGTCGTAACCCTGCCAGAACCCCGTCCCGGCGCTCCACGACATCGCGCCGCCCTTGATGAACCCCAGCGCATCGAGCGTGAAATTGCCAGCGGTGATCGTGCCCATATTGCCGCTGATCGCCGATAGCTCCTCGACGTTGATCTGAGCCGCCGTTACCGAATTTGCAATGAGGTTCGCGCCATCATGCGTGAAAATCCACTCCTCGCCGTTCCAGCCCCACAGGCCCCGCCGATCTGAATCTTCAGTGTTGAGAAACACCGCCATCTCGCCGCCAACGTCATCGGGACTATCGGGCAGCTCATCAACTACCAGTAGCCCGCCTGTTGCGTGTGGCGTGCCCATGACACTGGTTGAGATATTCAGGCCGACCGTGCCAAATCGGTCGTAGAAGGCCAGCCGGAAATACATCGACACACCCGGCGCGAGACCGGTTTTCATATAGGCGTTGTCGCCGCCTTGGTAAACAAGATGTGCAGCATCGAGCGGCACATCTGCCGACGGCCCCATCCAGACGAGCATACCCACCAGATCGGGATCACTTGGGCGTTGTGCGGCAACTCCGATCTGTCCTGGCCCGGCTTCAACCGTGATGCCCTGCGGCGTGGCCGGGGCCGGGTTGCTCGCAGCGAGAGAGGCCGGATTCGCGCTGTGGCCAATCATCGTGTAGGCCACCACCTCAAAGCGCAACGCCCGGTGCGGGCCGCCATCGGCGAGGTTGAGCGCATACGTATACATATAGGCGTTGATCGTCACCCACGCCTCGCGCAGCAGATTGTCGTCGCCGTCGAACACACAAACCTGATACTGAACAGCCTCCGGCATTGCATCCCACGTAATCGGGCAATTCTGGTCATCAAAATCAGGATCAAGCCGCAAGTTTTGTATATCTGGCGCTGTAGCGGATTCGTCGACCTCGTGCTCGATCTCGGCGTAAGGGCCTTCGCGCCCAAGTGCGTTTACCGCGACAACACGGATTGTAAAAGTGCCAATCGGCACGTCATCGATGTCATAGCTAGGCTGGTTCGTGCTGTCGCTCTTCCAGTTCTCGTCGTCACGCCGCCACGCAATAACGTAACGCACAGCGCCGGACGCTGGCGGCAACCAGCCAATCGTGATTCGCGTGCTGACGCCTGCCGAATTCAGCATGCGCAATACCGTCTGCGCGACGAGGTCGGTAACAGGCCCAGGGCGACTCGTAAGCGTTGTTGTTGGCTTTGGTTCCAGCATCAGCCCTTCTTCAACCGCTCCAAATTTAGACGAATCGTGCGCGAGTGCAGTGATATCGATTTGCCCAGGGTCATCGGCCAGCGTCACCGACATCACACGCCATGTCTCCGGCACAAGCTCAGAGCCTGCCAGCACCCAAATCGACCATTGCAGTGGCACATCATCAAGCGGACTGGCAAGCGTCAGCGTATCGACATCCTCAGTATCATCCCCGACCCACGCGACATCCCGGCTTTGCAGCTTACCGGAAGGCAACACGACCGTTACCGAGTAGGACATGCCCGGCTCCAGCTTTGCGGGCGCATCCAACGTAAGCGTGTCGACCGTCGCATCTTTCAGTCGCCCGCCAAAACGCTTGCCTGCACGATACGGGTCAAGGGTCTGAATAATCGCGCCGGGAAACACTCGCGCCGCGTCCAGACCCGCACGAAAACTGACTGTTTCCGTCTCGAATCTCTCTGAATACAGAATCCACTTTCCGAAACGGTGCGCCTGGCCGCGACTCGTGCAGCCGACAGCTACGACCTCAGTCTCGTTGATGCCGTAACGCGCCACGCCTTCGTCATCAACCACAGCCTCGACAACCTGCTGATACCGCTGTTTGGGGTCGTTCCACGTCACCAACGCGACGGTATGGCGCGCACGTAGGCTACTGCCCGAGTAGTGAAACTGCCCCTCAATCACATTCGCAGCGGTGAATTGCGCAATTACATCGGCAGGTCTGTCTTGCACCGCCACCACCTGACCAACAGACCAGTATGTGATCGCGCGAAATACGCTGGCCAATGACGTAAGCAGCGTGTATGCCTGTTCACGACTTTGCTGAAAATAAAAGATTGTAAAGCGCGGCTCTACCTCGCCGAAGCCGTCTGGCACCAGCTCATCGCAATATTGTGCAATGGAGTAAAGCCCCCACTTGTCGACTTGAGAGACGTCCAGCAGCGCCCCGAGACCATAACGGTCGTTTGTGCAAATGTCGTAAAACACCCACGCCGGATTGTTTGTCCAGGCGGGTTTGAATGTCCCATCCCACACCCCGTCGTATTTTCTCGTCCCCGGGTCGTAATTCGATGGCACCTTGATAATCAGTCCGCGCGCGTGATAACCGCGTGTTGGCAGACGCTGAAACTGTTCGGCGCTAAACTGAAGCGCCACCAGCGCGCAATTCGGATAACTCAGGCGCGCGTCGATGATTTCCGTATAGCTGTCCCAAAACGTACTGTTTTGCAGCGTCGACGCCGTCGTCGAATCCCCCGTCAGACGCCGCATGCGAACCTCCCACGGCCCGCCTGAAGGCAGCGCAATTCGGTATTCGCGTTTGTAGCCGGACGTCGTCTTGCCTGTAATTGTGTCGACAATCGCAGACTGCCAGCCGCCACCATCGTTCTGCACATCAAACGCCACCGAGACCGATGTGCCGTTGGTGTCCCCCTTGTCATTTTGGTGCAGAAGCGCAGGAATTCGGATCGTCACCCGCACCGCGTTGATATTTACATTGACGATTGAGCGCACCAGGGGCGTGTCATTCTTGACCTCAACCGCCACCGCAATTTCATTCTCGACTTCGGGAAACCCCTCTACGGGCGATTGAAATTGCGTTCCCGTTCGCGTTTGCACGGCAATGCCATCAAAATTCATCTTGCCGGTTACGTCCTCCAATGGCGTGTCGTCCAGATAAATGGACTTCAGCCCGTCAACAAGGCCGACAATTTCCCCCTCGCCTAATACGTCGATAATGCGAGCGTATTGACTTGATCGCAGGCTGTCCGGCGCTTCGACAGGCGTATGCGGCTTGTCACTGCTGCCGCCAGACCCACGAACCGTTAATGTTGTTGGCATCAAATCGACCCTGTCGAAAATCCGACGCTGATGACTTGGCTTCCGACAATTCCTTCGCCATAAAATAACGGCACAGGGTTGCCTTGCGCAGCCGTATTCGTTGCGCCGTCGAACCCATAACTTGGGAGATTGTCAGGGCGCTCCGGTGTTTTGGATTTAGGCGGCTTGGTGAGCATCTGCACAACGCCGCCAATCACCAAAGAGACACCAAATGCGGCAACGTCATAAAAACCGAAATAAACCCCCACGATGATCAGTACAACCCCAAGAATCGTCTGCAACACCCCATTCTTGCGGCCAGCGACAGCCGGAATGATGCGGATCACATCATCAGCAGGGTGCGTTAAGGTGCGCTCATCGCGCGATTCTCGCCCCACCCTGACGTGATAACCCGGCTCATTGTGATCAAGAAGATGTTTCTGAAATTCGGGGAAATTTGCAGACAGGGCTTTAATTGCCTCCGCAGGCGTCCGAATATCAAAGCGATGCAATTTGCCGAATTTTTTGCGCAAATGTCCATACAGCATTACCGTAATCACATCAAACCCCTGTGCCGCAAAACGTGCGTCGTGTGATCGCGCCAGTAGCCACCGTAGACATTTCGACTGGAGAGTCTGCCTTGGCAGTGTTGAAGAATTTGCCCGCCTTCCACCAACACCGCCGCGTGATTGGGCACTGGGCTGGAAACCTGCAACAGCAATCCGTCATGAATGCGCATATCTCGACAATTACCGTCGCCAATCACCACAAAACCTGCCAACTCAAGATGATCGCGATACAAATCCTTACCGTGTAACCACCAATCATCCTCATGCTTGACATCAGGCAACTCAATTCCTAGCTCACGATAGTAATCGCGCACCAAAGTAAAGCAGTCCAACACGCCGTGATGAAACTGCCGTCCAATCAATGGCGCATGCCAGCCTGAAGGCGTCACAATCTGATATGTTCCTGTTGGATGATTTACGATCAGCCATGGCAAGCCAGTCTGTTCGCACATTGCAAGGTCGGCCATGCTCGGCGTTGGCGGCGCATAAACATGACTATGACAAATCCCAATAATTTCGCCTTGATCTTCCGTCGCAGCCCAGTCCTCTGGCGCGATTTCAAAATCGTTATGACCTGCAACATTGCGGCACGGCACATAACGCAACTTCCCGCGCTTGACCAGAGCCACCCCGCAGCACTCGGCAGGCGCGGTCTCCGAAGCGTGCTTCAGCACGGCGGGCACAAGCGAAGCCAGGCCAATCATCGGATCAACCCCGCTGCTGGAAACCCGCCGTAGGGCAAAGGCTCAGACTCGTCAAATCGCAATTTGCAACTCGACAGCCGTCCGCCGCACTTATCCTCGGCCATCGACTCAACCGGCTGATCATTGCGATCCGCCACCGGCTCGCCCGTGTAGCCGCAGTATGACCCGCGATAGCCCCCGATCATCAGCCATCCGCACGTGTTCTGAATCACTTGCCTTCTCGGCAACTTGCAATCCGGCATGTCGATTGCTGCCGCCAATTCAAATTCAATATAGACAGGATTTTCTTCAGCCTTGCGGTCAATCTTCCACGTCTCACGATCAATGTATTGCGCTGGGTCGGCATTCGGGTTCGTGTTGTCGGGAAAATTCACCGCATCCAAATACTTGGCCAACGTGCGCGTCACCGTAATTGTTGCGCCCACCAAGTCATGCAACTCATGCACCAGCGCGCCTACAAGTGCCCCGACATTAGCCACCTTGATTTTCGGCCTAGGCAAGGTGCCAGAACTGCGCTTGTCAAAACCCTCCGCCTCTATAGGAAATCGCGTGTATACGTCTCCGTTCCAGACAATGTCTTTATTCAAGCCATTCACGCCTGGGTGAAACCGAAAAATGCCAGACTCGCCCGCGCCTTCCGTGTTTAAATCAAACAACATAATCAGCGCGCCAGGCGCAAGAGATTGCAGATCGGTCTCGATCATCGTCCGAACACCTCCTCGAAGTCGGCTGACAAGCTTTTCAACAGCGCCTTCTGGCGTACCGACTGCCAGCTTTTGCACTCCCAGCGTCCTGGCTGGCCGTCCGGGTCTGTCCAGTCGAAACCCAGATAATTCGCCCGCAGGAACGCAACAATTTTGTTTATCTCGGCTTCCTCGCGGTTGTTGAACGTGATCGCCCACTTGCGCGGATTGCAGTTGATGCCCGCTGCAACCACCTGCGCGTAACCGTCGCCGAACTCGGCGCGTAACGTGGCAGGCTCCTCGTCGAGCGAGGCGTCCCAATCGTGCGTCCAGCTAAACACTGCCATCACGTCCTCACACCAGCCAGAATGCCGCCCGGCCGCATCTCTCTCTGCACGACCGAGAGCGCAGCCGCTTCAAGATTGCGCGATAGCGCCGCGTAATCGCGGGCGCTATCGCCGCCCTGCGACTCGTCCCGCCCGCCATCCGCATTGACCACGATGGAGATATTCACCGCGCCGCCGCCACCGCCGTCGGCATAAACGCCTAGCTGCCCATCCGGCATCCGTTTCAGCGGCAGCGCCGCCTCCGGCCCGGCCTCGCCAGCAACGCCGTTGCGCCACGCGCCGCCCGAAGCGAACCGGAACATCGTCGGGCGCGTGAGCACCTCGCCGCGGCCAAACGCACCGCCCGCCGCGAAGCGCTGCACGACGCCATTGTCGAAAGCGTTGCCGCGCGCGCTGGCGAGCCAGGATGCAATAGAGCTAAAAATCGCGCCCCATCCGCTGCTGCCGCCGCTAGCGCTGCTCGAACTGGCCATTGACGAAAACAATTCGGCGATCCAGTTCGAGGCGATATCAAGAGCTTTGCTGATACCTTGCTCCAGTCCCTTTTGAGCATAGTTATTGAGCGCGTTGCGCAGACCATCAGCAAAACCTTCGACCAAATTGCCGCCATTACTGAACCCATCGACCAACCCTTGCGAGATCGAGCGCGATAGATCATTTCGCATATCCGAAAACCCCATGCGGTTGGCCTTGTCGGCAGCCTGTTTTTGCGCATTGGACGCCGACTCGGCCATCGCCGCCGCGCCCATGCGCTGCGCATCGGTCATCTGCTGCCACGCTGGCGAGAGCATCAGATCGTAGAGACGGGACATGGCCTCGTCCAAATCCATCGTAGATTTCGTGGCGTCATGGTTGAGCGTATCCATATCCGACAAAAACCGGGCGTATTCGCCCGACGTTTCAGCGGTTTGCGCTGTCTGCGCCTGCGCTTCGATCAGCGCCCGCCACGGCTCCGGCATGTTCGCCCACTGCGCCGATGTCATTACGTCGAGCAGAACCCCTTGCGACTGTGTGAGGTTTGCCGCCTCGCGCGCGGCGGCAGACTCAACGCCGATCAAGCGCTCCATGGCTTGTGCGTAGCTGCGAGCGGTTTCGCGCTGGAGACTGACCTCGGGGTCATCGTCCATCAATTGGTCAAAGGTCTTTTCCTTTTGCTTGCGCTTGCGCGGCGCTTTCGGCTGTCCGGCCTTCTCCTTTTTGGCATACTGCCTGCGAAGTTCCGTGACCTTGCGGTTGTACGCCTCCAGCGCCGTCATGTATTCCGTCGAGTCTTTTTGCAAATTTTTTGTTGCTGACGCAAAAGCATCTGATTCGGTTTCCAGATCAGCTTTTAGTTGCTCGGCGAGTGAGCGCCGTTCGTTTATGTATGTCCTATATCGCGCATTGCCTGCGGCGGCGGCAGTTATCCCGCCATTCATGGCGCGTTCGGCGAGTTGCTCGCCACGCTCTAGATTGGCGCGGGCTTCGTCGATACTCTTTTGCCGATCCGCCAGCGCTTTGGCGTAATACGCCTCATCGCGCGCACTGGTATCCCCACGTGCGCGGCGCGCATCTATGCCGGCGCGCGTTTTTTCAAGCTCAGCCTCGGCTTTTACCAAAGCCTGCTTACGACGAGTTATTTCTTCGTCATTAGCAATTTGCTGGCGCGACTGTCCCGCAAGCAATTTCTGCTCGATCTCCATCTGCCGCTGCGCCTCAGCGGTAGCGCGCGCGGCATCTTGCGCGCGGGACGAATACACCGACCACGCCATCGCCGCCGCGCCCAGTCCGATAACCAACAGACCCAGCGGCCCGCCCAGCGCCGCCATGGCCGCGCCCGCGCCCGCACTTGCCAGCGACGACCCCCTCTGCGCCGCCGTCAGCGCATTCGTACTCACCGTCAACTCCTGCACGCGCAGCGCCTCAATGCGTCGTGCATTCGCCAGCACCGTACTATTGCCGGTCGCGGCGGCGGCGGCCACTGCCGAGCGGGCGCGGCTCAGCGCCAATTGCGCCTCGGTCACAGCCGCCTCGCGCGCCCCGATGATGGCTGCCTGTGTCGCGCGATGATCGGCAATCGTCGCGCTGATCTTTGCCTGTGTCGCCGCCACCATGCGGGCAAACGCCGCCACCACCACAGTACCCGCCACCGCCGCAACGATGTCGAGATTGTCCGATAGCGCCGTAATACCCGTCGTCAGCGTTTTGATCACGCCCGTATTCGCTTCGGCGCTGCCTGCGAATTTGGACAGGCTGTTCTCGGCGCGCTGGAATGCATCAGCGAGCGTCACCGGCATCTTGTCGGCCTCTTCGCCCAACTTTTTGACCTGGCTCCCCACGCCCACTAGCATATCGGCAGTGATCTTGCCGTCGCGCACCATCGCCTGCAGCTCAACCGTACTTTTGCCTAGCGAATCCGCCAGTGCCTGCACCAGCCGGGGCGCGCCGTTCACAACGCTCTCGAACTCCTCAAAGCGCATCTTGCCCTGGTTGATCGCCTTCGACCACGCATTAATGACATTGGCACTGCGTTCGCCGTTGGCCGCCGACACTGTCAGCCCATATTGCAGCGCCTCGACCATGGCCAATGCATCATTGGCCGAATGACCCAGTTCACGCAGCGACTGGCTGCTGCGCACATACAACTCCGCTGAATTACCGAACGACTTATAGCTACGGTTCGACACCTCCATCAGCCGCGCTTGTGCCTCGGCTGCCGCCTCGCTGGAACCCGCCGCAATTTCAATACGGCTTGAAACCTGTCCCCACTCGTCGGCCAGCCGCGTCAGCTTTCCCACACTCATAAACCCGGCTGCCGCCGCCGCATACCGGCCAACAGCGGAAGTCAAACCGCCGAACTCGCGCGTAGCATCGCGCGCGGCATCGCCGCCGCCGCGCAAATTGCGGATGAGCTGCTCCAGCTCCCGAGAAGCGCTCCGGCCATCCGCCGTGATACGAATATCCAGCCCCAGCCTGCCCGCCATTTACACTCGCCTCCGCGCCTGCGCGGCCATCACGCCCAGCGCCTCGTTTTCCATAATCCGCAATGCCTTCATTAAGCCGCACCGCTCGCGCCGAGGCACGCCACGCAACCGCATGACCGCCTCAACCTGTCCCCAATCCAGCCCTGCGCGCATCGGCACCATGCCACTGCACCAGCGCCATTGATTCCAGACATCGCACCAGACGGCGAACGCCAGCCAGTTATGCTCATAGACCAGCACATCCGTCTCGCGCCTGACCGGCGCGGCCTGCACACCGAACGCGGCCAGATCGTCCGCTAGCTCGTCAGCGCCGCCGTCGCACCAGGCTCGGGCGACGGCTCGGAGTTTTTTTCCGTTGCCCCGGCTGCCGACGGCAGCCCGTACCGTACCTCGGCGATTGCCTGCCACAATGCAATCGACAAGGGCACGCCATAGGCGCTGTGCGTCAGGAGTTCCGGCAACCTCAATATCGTCACGTGGCCAGCTTCATCTGACACATCGATCCAGTCGAGCACGAGACGGGGCAGCAAGCGGGCATTTTCCGCGAGAGTCTCAGCCATCCCGCGCTCCACATCCTCGCGCAGCGAAAATTGAGCATATTCAGATTCCGGCAACACCCGGATTTTTGCCTCGAATTTTTGCTCGACAAACACACCGCCATCTGCCGGCAAGCGGATAGTCACTGGCCACCAAACGGTCGGTTCTTCTTGCATCTTGAAATTCATGTTATCCCCCTCAGGAATAAGTCAGCTTCAGTTCGTCATTACCCGCGACCGGCGCGAGTTCAAGATTGAGCGCATAGGCCACCTGATCTTCGATCTGAGCATAGGACGGCTGCAAAATGCGCACCTTCGCGCCGATTTGCACCTGATAGCCCGCGCGCGAATCCTGCGTTGTAGTCAGATCCAGCGTATTCCCCGCGTCCGCCAGAGCAAACGGATTGAACACGCCAAGTGCCGGTGCAAGAACCGTAATCGATCCCGTTGGCGTGCGGTTTGAGATACTCATCTCGCGCTGCGGCCCCGGCAGATCGAGCCGGGAAATCTGGTTCGAGAGATCGATCGACAGCTCGGAATATGCCAGTGCCACCTCGCCTATCGTCACACCCGAGGTCGTGGCCGACCCCACGGGCTGCTCCACCTGCCAGCCGCCCTTGCTCACCGCAGGCAGCGCCGCCGCCGCGGGGGCGTCATAAACCGCCTGGAGGTTGAATTGAAATAGAGGAATCTGCTGTGCGGACAAGGTCATCGTCATCGTGCCGCGCACGCCCGTCATCTTGTGCAACGCTCCATCGATATTGATATATGCCGTCACAGAGGCAATGTTTTCCGACGTGAGGGAATAGGCCACGAACTCCTCATCCGGGTCGACCTCCTCGACAAATCCGCAGGCCAGCAACAGCGGCGCGACCAGCGGCGCATCCCCAGTCGCGCCGCTGCCGACAATAGCCACCTGGAACGACAGGCTCGCATACTTGCCCGTCGGTAGCGTGCCGCCGTTACCGAAATACGGCATCTCGATATTGCGCTCAACCGTATCCCCCTCATACGGCGTGAACTCCACGTTGCGCGCCTCGATCCAGTTCGCCGCGCCCGTCGGCACGGAATCCGTACCGACAGCCGATTCCAGCTTGATCAAAATCGCCTTCCTCTTCCACTGCCGTGGACTCGCCACCACATTCGGCATGCCGTTCTCCTTTTGCTATACCGGGGTCTTTACAAACTGCGTTGTGGCGTACTCGTCCTGCCACCAGATGCAGCCGTTGTCGTCAATCTGCGCAAGCTTGCCTTCGGCCCAGGCCATCACATCGAAGCATCCTGGCGGCAGCCATCCCGTGTCTGCCGGGATCAAAACGCGCTCGACAATCGAGCGCGCCGCCGCCAAGCCGCCCGCCACATCCCGCGCCGCGATCACGAGCGCCACGCGCAATTCCTTTTTTTGCCGGAATTCACCCGCCCACAGCGGCATTCCGGCGGATTCCGCCAGCGGCAGCACGAACACGGCGGGCAGCGTCCGCGTCGCCCGCTGCGCAGCGGACAACTCCATCGCGCCGCCGATCTGGCGAAAATGCCCGAGTACATCGGCATCCGCTTTCAGCCGCGCGCGTAAAACGCCGGGCAAATCGAGCACCATTTCAGTACCCCCTCAGATCGGCATCGGCAATCTCGCGCGGCGAAAACGCCGAAATCGTCTCTCCGCTGTCCGTCGCGCTAATCTCCAGCGCGGCGGTATCGCCCAGTGGGCAGCCGAGCGAGATATTCCCCACTGCAATACTCTCCAGCAGCCGAAGCGCATCCGCTCTACGCTGGTAAGCTTCGTGCTCTTTCGTGATGTCCGTATATAAGTTGTACCGCGCCAAGTCGCACACAATGCGCGTGAGCACTGGCGGCGGAACCAGATCGCCGCCGCCCGCCGGATTCGCGCAGCCCTTAATCGGCAGTGCATAGCGGCGCGACAGATAAGTGTCGGCCAGCGACGAGGCATCCATGATGGCCACAAAGATTTTTGCCTCATCGGGCGCTTCGGGCGGCATGGCGATATCGGTGAGCCGCGACAGCTCCTCCGCGCCGAAACGCCCGATCATGTCCTGTTCAGTCGCGTAGATCATGATGCCGTCTCGCGATATGTTGCGGGAACGTCGTAGTTGTCGCCAAAATAGCGGCAGGCGCGCGTCACTCGCAATCGAGACAGGTCGATGGCGTATTGCTCATTCGGTTCGACCTCTGGGGCGGCTCCGATCAACATTGCCGGTGAATACTGCCAGACACTGTCAAATGCGCCGACCCCGAGTTTTTTACCATCCATATAGATGGTTTGCACTGTGCCGTTGCGGGTAATGCACCACTCATGCCAGTCAGTATTGTTCGCAAAAACGCCAGAATCGACACGAACACCGCCGTTGGATCGCATCTGCATCTGACGAGCACCGGGATTGCGATTGCAAAACGCGACGTGCGAGACTGCCGACGCAGTTTTATTTGCAAACACAACACCCCAGAATTTCGTGCCTGCATCAGTGTTGCGGGCGGTAAACTCAATGGTGAAATCGTTGTAGAGCATGCCCGAAGGCGTTGGCGCGGTCTCAAAATAAACAGTACCGTTACCCAGTGTTGCCACGCCATCGACGAATTCCGCCCCGCCGTGCGGGATCAGTTGCAGGTCGTTTGGCGATATATCCGTGGCGCTGCCCTCGATTGCGAGCACAACATTTTTCCTGAATGGAAACGCGCCATGGAAAATACGTACATTCCGGAATCGCACCGTACTGTCTCCCGCGCCAGCGGCAAGGTAGAAAAACCGCCCAGCATGTGCACGCGGTAGCGTCGTGTTGACGCTGTTGCCAGTGCTGTTGTTACGGTATGTAACTCTAATGGCGTCATCATTCACGCGCACCACTGTGAGTGTATAGTTTTGCCACTCACCCCTCCCGAATCCCGCGCCTTGATGCGTAGCAACGAGATTTACCGCGCCCACGCCCAATCTGTAGATGCATATTTCCCCGGAGGCGCGCTCGAAAACATTGAACCCTAATTGCGTATAGTTCTCAGCAGGGCCGTCCGTCCACCACGCATCGGACTGCAATACCGTCACGTCGGCATGCCTGGTGTTATTCATCCACTCGTCGATCTGGACGTCAAAATTGAGCGACCAATTTTCCGGATCGAGGATTGGGCAGCCCCACGACTGGAGGATGCCGGAATACTCAGGCCCGCTTTCCCAAAACTCGCCGTTGTTTTCAAACCCCCGATTTCTGACTCCGGATGAAAACGACTCCAGATACCCCTGCCATCTGCGGGCCAGAGCATACGGGTCGCGTGTTGCGGGCGTTGTTGCCCGCGCAACCCACAGGGGATCATCGGTCGTAACAAAATCGACGCCCATGGCGAACATCCTGTCCGCCTCCACCTGGCGTATCAGCGTCCACGCAGTGATTTTGACGCCTGCCGCATGCGCCGCTGCGACACATTCAGGCGTGATTGAACCCATTGAGGCATCGAAATAGTCAATACCCTGCGCTTTCAGATCAACAAAATCTGTGTAATTGACGACATCCCCGATCAGCCCGGCTTGATAACCCGCCGCGATAGCTGCTTGCAGAGCGATGGCAGAAAACGACGTAATAACAATCTTGTCTCTAGGCCAATTACGCCTATTTAGTTCCGCAACCAGTGGAAGGGCCGCGGCTGTATTTTTGATCTCAAAATGAATAACAATGTCATGGCCAGCCGCCACATCAAGAACGTCCTCGACGAAGGGAACCGGCTCTGGCGGATACGCAACCTGCGATCCGAACCACACAGGCGGCGCGACCAGCAAATCGCGCACCTGTGCCGCTGTCATGCTATTGACAGCGCCCGTTGCAGGACTGCCGTCGGCGTTAACGCACATCCTATCGACGGTATCGTCATGCATGATGACCATGCACCCGTCGCTCGTGAGTTGTATGTCAGTCTCGAACTGCTGCACCCCGGCAACGAGCGCGGCCCGGAACCCGGATAGTGTGTTCTCCACTTCGACAAGTGCGCCGCCAAGACGATGCGCGCAGATGCGCGGGTCGACCCGCGGACTGCTCATGCCACTGCCGCCATTTTCAACTTTTTTCTCTAACCACCATGGCCAAAACCCCGACATCCTGCTCCCCTCATGCTATTTGCTAAAGACCGCCCGGATACACCAATGTATCCGGGCGGGCAGCGCGGATCGCCCCGGTCACGATGCTGGGTGCACGTGCGGTAGCAGCCGCAACTCGAACAAATCGCCCACATCAGCAGCTTCCAACGCGATGCCGCAATGGTCATCAATCGCACCAACAACGGCCACACCGCCTGTGCCCGGCTTCACGTATTGCCCGGCGCTTATCGCAGCCCCAGCCACTGCGGGAAAACTGTGGGCGGTGACAACAGAAACCGTTTCGCCAACGGCGGCCCCGGTTTCCGAGATGCCGACGCAATCGGTCAGACCGCCCGCGCCCGCCGCGCCGCTGGCGTAAGCGCCGCCATACGAAACAAAACTGTGCGCCAGGATCGGCACCGTAGCGATCACGGTCGTCGCATGGGTTTTTTCATATTGTCTGGGCATGACTTACTCCTTTGCCTTGACTGATTTTTTCGGTTTGGGTGTGGGAACGGGATCGGGCGCGGCCACATCGGCGGCGGCATCCTCCCCGGCTGCTTGTGCGACAGTCGCCCGGCCATCCGATGGCGGCGAGGGCGGGAGCGGGGGCGGCGCATCCGCGACCTCGCGGATCGCGCCAGCCGCCAGCAATTCCTCCGCCTGCGCGGCGGACAGACTCACGCGCTCGCCCGGCGCGATGCGCCTTTTCCCGTCGCGGATCGTCGAGACAGCGATATAACTCATGTCATCCCTCACACCGGCGTCTGGAACAGAAAACCCGCCTCGGGCGTCGCCACCACGCATTCGCGCTCGAAAGTCGCCCCGAAAATCCAGGACTTGCTCGGATCCTCGTAGTAGGGCTGCTCGGCAAAGGGATTGCCTTCCAGCACGCTGGTAAAGCCGAAGGCCGGTTCTGCCAGGTTGATGTTGTTCTGGTTGCCGCCGAAGGACGAAGGCACATACGCCAGCAGCGCGTTATTGCCCCACACGTCATGCGACGCGGCCTTGCCGTCCTTCCAAACAGCATCCCCGATAACAATGCTCGCCACATTGAAAATCGTCTTGAGCTGATCGAGCGTAGCCGGGCCAAGTTGCGTCATCGACAGATAGCTCCTCACCTCGGGGTTCGTTCTTACCGCCGCGAACGCGCCGGGCGAGAGCAGCAGCGTGTTCGGGCGGCGGCCCGTCTTGCCGCGAATCACCTCGGCCGCTTCAAGAATGTCTGACACCGGCTTACCGTCTTCATCACTCCACTTTGCCGAGCCGGTCAGCGCCGCCGTGTTGCCGGACGGATACAGCGTTGGATCGGCAGCAAGCGTCGCAGCCTCGATCTCGTAGCCGAGCGCCAGCACCGCGGCCGCCGTCGTCATGGCGATCTGGCTCACATTCAGATTCGTGCCGACATTCATGCGCCGCATTGCTTCTGATTCCTGAATCAGCTCGCGCGGCAGCGGCACTTCGACGGAATATTGTTTAACCGTGTAAGTGACGCCCTCATAATTGATTTCGATCCGCTTGGTTGCGCTACCCGGCGCACGGCGCAGGTTGTACTGCTGCATGTGCTCGTAGCCGATCTTGCCAAGCGTAAACCCGCGCAACGCCGTGGGTAAGCGTGGAAACAGAGTTTCCGCGATCAAATCGCCTTGCGTCATCCCCAGCAGCAGACCGGTCAAAACCGGGTTCTGCGCCAGGCGAATTTGTTCAGGTGTCATGGCCATGGCTCAGTCTCCCAGCGTAACGATTTGTTGCACGGCTTCAGCGAAGCTGATGCTCTTTTCCGCCGCCAGTTTTCGCGCGGCGTCGGCCAGCGCCGCGTCATCGCGCGGCTTTTCGCGCGGCGCGAGCGTGCCCGGCGCATGCTCGCCGAACTGGACGGCCTTCTCCGCCCCGGCGATCAGCCGCTTGACAAACTCCAGCGGCGTCACCGCCTTGCGCACAGCCTCGCCGCGCGCGTCGGTCTCGGCAAACTCCACCGTCTTGAGATCGCCCAGAGCGTCGAGCACCGCCACGGCGCTCGCCCGGTCGGCGGGCTTGAGCCGCCCGTCATTGAGCGCCGCCTCGCAGAAAGCCACATGCGCCGCATGCCGCTCTGTGCGCTGTGCCTCGGCGAACGTCGCCAGCAGCGCCTGTGCGGCATCGCGTTCGGCCTGCATCGCCGTGAGCGTCGCCGCCTGTTCGGCGATCTGCGCTTGCAACCTCGCCAGTTCTTCGTTATCCACGTTTGCATCCTCCACGGGTTGCTGAATTTCTTCGGAAAAAACGGCGAGGCCCTCGCCGTCGGAAAACTGAATGTCTTTCAACCCCTCGATTGCAGGCGGCTGCGCGCCGAGGAATCCCACGTGCCGCAAATACCAACTACCGGGTGTGGGGTTCGATGGGTGATCGGGCGGATAGAAGGCCGCGCTACGTTTCGGAAAGCGGCGCGAGCGCACCATCTCGGCGAAAGCCGGGGCCACGTCGCGAGCGTCGACCACCAGGCGCGCACCCTCCGGATGGGGGGCGACCCGGACATCCTTCACCCAGCCCCATGCCGGGGCGTCGAGCGCCGGATGCCCGATGACGATGGGCGCTTCGCGCCGCGTGGGCGCGTAGCCCTGCGCCATCGCCAGCAGATCGGCGTCCGAAAACTGCCGCGCCACGCCAGTGCTATCGACGTGTCTACCGGAACGGAAAATCTCGACGCCGGAGAGCGTTTCGTTTTGAGTTGTCATGCCGCGATGATCCGCGCCATGTGGCGGCAAAAACATACCGAAACAGATCGGCAGTGCCGCTATATAAATAGATTGAGCTGTCCGGGCAATGCCGCAGGGCTGTCCGGCCTGCCGATGATTTTTTCGACTGCGCGGTACGACAACTGGAATTTCAGGCCGATATCAAACACCGCTTGGCGCGAGGACATGCCAGTGCGCGTAAGCTTGTCAAACATCTGGCGCACATCATCATGTCGTCGCAAACACATCGCCATGCTGCACGACGGGACATACAAAACCAAACCGCCCCAATGGCGGACGATAACTGTTGCCGCCGCCTCGCCCGTCACCTCGACGAGACAAGCCCAATTGACCGCGCCCTGCCGGGTACCGCCGCCAGGGCGGGCGGGCACCGGGAATCGTTGACCGGGCCATTCTGTGATCAAAGCGGCTGCCGCCTCAATACCCACGGCGGCGATCAGACTCGCCGCCGCCGCGGGAAACGTGGGCAGATTCCGCAGGGATTGCAGTTCTGCGGGCGTCATTTTTGCCGCGCGATCACAATACCAATCACAGCCATCGCTGTCGCGCCCAGGGCGGCGATACCGGCGAGCGCGGCCAGCAACATCGACCCCGGCATCATTGCCTTCCACCTTTCTTTTTAAACGCCAGCGTGCGCGTCAGCGCCCCAATGACGTAGCGCAAGCCGCGCCCATCGCAAAACTCCACGCATTCGCCGTATCCGTTCTTTTTGGCAATTGCGTCAGCATATTTCAGCGTATGCACGCCGCCCGTGACGCGGTGCAGTTCCGCCAGCAACGCATCGATCTTCGACAACTGCCCGGCGCGGGTTTCTGCCGGTCTGACCCGTTGCCGTCCTTCGTAACGCTGTTTTCCTTGTTTCCGTCCGCGGTTCAGGTGATCGAGCACGCAACCGAGTTCGACTGCCGTGCAATCAGACAGAGATTTCTTGCCGGTCAATTGCTCGACGACAGCGCGACGGCTGTCATCGTCCAGTCCGGTCGCCTTGCAGGCCGCGAAGATTGCCTTCAGCAGATTCGTCCACTTGGGCGGGCGGGCGGGGGCGCTCATGGCTGCACCTCCACCTCGAACGGCGTTACGCTGAAATCCTCGACGCCTTGCACCAATGTGAGGCCGGGTATGCAGATAATGCTCTTTGGCTCAGCCAGAATCGCCTCTTTGTTAATTTCCTCCTTCGTCCGCACGAATCTTTTCAGTCCATTAGCATTCAGGTAGGCTAAAACCTTGTCTACCCCGCGCACCGTTACCGATGCCGGGCGCTTCCGCCACGCCACCTCGCCGGTAATTAAATTTGCCGACTTGCCGCCGCCCGCGCACAGCGCGCTGCGGTTTGCCTCGCACCACCAATGCACGCCCTCAATCAACTCCTCGATACGCATCTTCAGCGCATCAACCTCGCCCTTGTGTTGCGATGTGATTTCTGCGATTGCATCGTTGATTTTCGTTTCGATGCGAATCAGTTCGCGCTGAGCGTCGCCCAACGTTTTGATGGCATCCATCGTTTCCTGCCTGGACTGGCAGACATAAGGCGCGGCTGTCTTCTTTGTTCTGGTTTTCGGCATGATGTACCCCTATCACGAAACAATGCAATAATCATTGTGGCAAGGCGCGCGCCCAGGGCATCTCACTAACCTGTGGCGCTTGACAACTTTTTTTTGCACACAAAACTCATGTAGCAGACTCCGAATGCGAGATTCGGAGATATTCAACCGATCTAACAAAGCGGGCATCGTCATACCCTTGTCTCCGGCATCATTGAGCAGGTCGAACAGTTTTCCCCGCCCCGTCCGGGCAGGTTCCGATTTCATGGCAGGCGTATATCCAGTCATGGAGATCCACTGCCGCGAGCCGCCGCCTGGTAGCAGATCGGCTTTGAGCGCAGTGACTTGGTATTGGATGCTTGCAATACTCATTGCGGCACCTCCCACTCGACGAGCACCTCGCCAAGCACTGCCATCGCGCGGATCGCGCCCCCTTGCCTTGGCGGTGCGAAATAGCGCCGCGGCCCGGCGGCATCGAGCAGCTCCGCGATACTGCGGGTCTTATCGACAGTGACTGTCACATGCGGCAACTCGCCGCGCCGCCCGATGTTCATGGCAGCAATGGGGATATCCCACCTGCGCAACATACGCAGAACTTTCAACACAGCGCAGGCACGGCCAACCAGACCGCTATCGGGCGCATCGGCGCGCATGCCAAACTGTTTGTCATTAGCTGCGATCATTTGGCCACTCCTCGTATTTCAGTTGCGCCTCAATCTCGCGGCGGAATTTGTCGATATCCATGTCATTGATAACAGCGAACGCCGCCGTCACCAATTCCCATGTCCTTGAGCCGGGGCCGATCAACCACGCCAGACGCGGATCGCAGATCATCCGCCGGATCACATGACCGATCGCCGCTTTCGGCGCGCAGGCGCTGCATACATCCTCTTCAATCCAATAGCATGGCGCGCCGGTTTTATCGACGCACTGGCGGCAATCATCATCCGTGCAACCGCAAATCCTGCATTTGCGCGCGCTCATTGCTGCCCCCTGTCTGCAAAGCGCGGCAGGAAGAACCCGGTCAACTTGATCTTGTTACGATCCAGATGACTGTATATGCCGTAGAAATCGTGCAGAAAATTGAAATCGTCCGCGTTCAGCCATGCCTTCAGCCGGAGCCTGCACAGATGGTTATGGCAGCAGATGATGTCCATCGTCGCAGCCTCCACCACATCCGCAAACACTTCAGGCTTGAGGTTTGATGCCGCTTTCATGCCACGTGCGACAATTTTGTCGATAAGTTGCCGTTCTTCGGGTGGCACATACCAATTGATTTTTACCACGTTCATTTTCCCCTCCGCACGTCAGCGGCGATTTCATCAACCAGATCGCCGGTGATCGTTTTAGCCAGCCCGGCGGCACGGTTGAGAATCAGCGCCAGCCAGTTATCGACTGCAAGCGGATACAAATAGGAGACGCCATGCCGGTCAATCAGGCAGGCCGCCAGCCGCGCCAGCGCCTCGGGCGCGAAAGCGCGAGCCGCATCGCCCAGGCGGTGCTTGACGTATGCATCAAGCGCGCCGTCCAGCGGGTGCATATGCACAATCTCGCAGCGCTGCCAGACCTCGCGTACAGACTGATCGTGCTGCGACAGGCGCACCGCCAGCTCGGGCTGACCGAGCAAAATGATCGACAGCAGCGGGCGCTGCAGCCCCTTCTTTGCCGGGTCCTTCAACTCAAGAAACCGCTTGAGATGCCGCAGCGTGATTTTCGGCAGGCAATGCGCCTCGTCGAAAATCAAAACGACATGCCGCCGCGGATTGTCCGCCAGTCGCGCCGCAAGGCAGGCCCCGACCTGGCGCAACTGCGCCTCCGACGTGCGCCGCACGAGTGTTCCCGGCGCAAGCTCGGACATGATTGCCTCGACGATATCTCCCGCTTTCAGTGTCTTGCCGAGCTTGTCGGTCTCTTCCATCCGCTGTGTTCGCGGTTCGATCACATCAATTTCGCCTTCGGCGACGAGATCGCCGACAAGCGCATCTTTGATAATGGTCTTGCCCGCGCCGGATTCCCCGATCACGGCGAGCAACCCGCCATACCGCGCCTTGGAGAGCATATGCTCATAAATTACAAGGTTTTCGGGATGGAAAAATACCTGCCCGCGTTGCCACGGCGCGGACAACGCGGAACCAAACAGCCCCCAGTGTTTCAGGGCCGCTGGTGCGATGGCCTGTCTTTGAATTAACATGCGTTGCTCCTTGTCATCGAGTGAGTGCCCGTCGTTTCCATCAGTCGCGTCGGGCGTTTCATCTGGGGCGGGATCGTTGGCACGACCCCGCCCCTCTTTTGCGATTTGCACGGCGTGCAAACCGCCGCTATCAGGCGCGGCGGACGCGGGTATATCCACGGCAGCCCCCACGCCATCCAGCGCCGCCGTGAGCCGATTTGCCGCAGCCCGGTCTCGCACCGGGAAATGCCCCCGCATCGCGCGGCGCGCAACCGCCGGATCGACTCCGGCGCGGCGCGCAATCTCGCGGATCGAGTGAGTGCGATTTGGTGTTTTCATCTCACGCCTCTCCGCCCAGCGCCTCGACCAGCGCCGGGATCAGGCGCGCAAATTCTCCCGTCATCAGAGCGAATTCCACGTATTCCTCATCAACCAGACACTCGGCGTCATCCGACACCCCGAGTTTCTCGCGCGTCACGTCGAGAAATTCCAGACGCTTGATTTCCAGTTTTTCGGTGAAAACGAAACTGACGCGTTTATCGAACGTCATCGCCAGCCGGGTCGGCAGCTTTCCGGATGTAACGTAATCCCTAACATCAGAGCCCCAGAGCGGGTAGCGCGCATAGCGCACAATCGATCCATCTCCGCTGACATCGCGCAGTTCGCAGTCCATGTCGATAGTGAAATTCACCGGCTCTTCGTTTGCCAACCAATCAGACATCGCCGAAGTTGGCGAACGCGCCGTGTGCAACAAGGCAAGCGGAAGGTGATCGAATGTTTTGTGCAAGAGTTCAAGCACTTCCTCCGCCTTCGCCCGGCTGGCCGCGTCGATGCCCACCCAGCCGTTCGCCGGATCAATCCAGACAAGCGTGCGGCGGCGGCGGATAAATGCACGTGGCAGTAACTTCCGCGTCACCTCATCAGCCCATTCGCGCATTTGTTTGCGTCCCGGTCTGTAGCCGTTTTCCGCGACAAAAACCGCCGCGAGCGCCGCCACTTCCTCCCGCACGACCGCCGCAGGCAGCAGGCGGGCCTCAACGCCGAACGCAATCAACCACTGCCCGGCAATGGCGCTCACAAACGCATCGTCCTGCCGTGGCGAAACCCATCCGGTCACCGCGAATTCGCCGCTGCCGCATGGCGCAAGCTGGTGAGCTGCCAACCGTTTTTCGAGATCGGCGATAGTGACAGGCCAGTTTTTCAGACGGTAAATCTGTAGATTTTTGAACAGCATATTTACTCCTCACTCCTGTTGCACAGCGCTCACCGCGCCGGATTGCCAACTGTCGATCAAACGCAGTAATGCAGGCTCGTCAATCCCGTCCGGATACCTCCGGCCAATCCAGTCGAACATCTCTGGCCGCCATTGCTCGCCCAGAGCATCCCGCGCCCGCATCGCCGCGCGTGATGCTGTAATCCGGGCTGGCGCGATCTCCGGCCCGACGCCCGGCATCCTTGTCCCCGGCAGCGGCAGGTCGCGCAGGTTCGAGGCAGCCATGCGTTCGGCCTCGATATACGGATTGAATATCCCGCCGAACGGATCATGGTGCGGATCGCGCGCGAGGATTTTTTCCGCCTCGGCTTGTGTTGCCGCGCCGGTATCGAGGCGGTCGAGGCGGCGGGCGGTCTTGACGGCATCGGTATCCGGGTTGGCTTTGTATTCCACGCCGACCACGGGCGCATTCTCTGGAAACCCCCACTCGTCCATCACGACTTCGGCAAGCGGATACATGACCTCGCCCGTCGGCCCATTGACCACGGCCACCACGCCGCCACTGGCGAGCGGCAAACGACAGACCGCGAGCGGCTGGCCGATATTGATGCCTGGTACATTTTTGACGACGTAATTGCCGCCATCGAACCGGACGGTCAGGTCGCCCCGTACCTGGGGCGTGAGCAGTTTTCCCGTAGCGAATTTGCGCAGTTCATTCGCCTGTGCAGTGACGATAAGTTGCTCGCGGGTGATCCGTTTCCAGGCATCGAACCGCGTCATGCCATGCCGTGTGTGTTTTTTGCTGCGGTTGAACCACAGCTGCCAATCCTCGCTCAGTGCGTTGAGCGCGGCGAAGTCGGTAATGCGCTCGCGCACGAACGCCAGCCAGCCCTCAAACTTGATTTCATTAAGGTTATTACCTTGTTCTACCTGTCCTTTTGACCACGGCCGGTGCGGCCTGTTGACGATCAGATCGATGTCCATGCGCTTGCAGAACCGCCGCACCATCCCGGAAGCCGTCGCGCCGGGATCGACCATGATGTGTATGGGCTTGCCATGGAACGGGTCTTGCGGATGCTGTTTGGGCGACATGAGCCAGCACAGGAAATCCACTGTGTGCTCGCCGGACTCGGCATGAGGGTAATAGCGCACCCGGATGACGCCACTAGCATGATCTGTGGCGACATAGCGAATCACCCTGAAAAGTTCGATGGCGCGCAGATTCTCGGGCTTGTTTTTGTAATGAACGGCTTTGTCCAGTTTTGTGAGGCAATGCCCCGCGCCGTCCCGCCCGCCGGGCAGATAGAAGAGCACGCACACCGAGGCGTCGACTTCCCACATGTGATTCGGGTGTAAGGTTTTGAGCCGCACGTGCGGCTCGCGCGCGCGCAGAGTCTCGGTGTCCAGGCCATGAGCGCGCATGGCGCGGAGAATTGTGGTGACGCACAACGGCGTGATCTCGCCCGTTTCCGGATCGACTTTCTCGGCCCGGATCATGCCGTTGGCGCGCAGGGTGTCGACTGCATCGACAAGAGTGCGTATCTGTTTGCCATTGGCGCGCAGCCCGCCGCGCAGGGCGCGGACGATAGTTTCGCACTCCGCTTTCGTGATCGCGCTGCGCCCGGCATCCGCGCGGCGTTTGCGCACCGTGGGGCGATACCCGTCTTTCAGCCAGCGCGAAACTGTCTGCGGCACCACGCCCATCTCGGATGCCGCCGCCTTGACGAGCGCGCCGCGCTCGCCGTGCGTCGCGCGGTCGAGCGCCCCGGCCAGGCGGGCGAGGACGGTATACTGGTCGGGCGTGGGCATGATGCCGCCCTCACTCGGCATCACGCCCACGACTCAACTCCCGCGACCGCGCCTGGATAATTTGTTTGATCTCCTCGTCTTCGCCCTCGGGGTCGATGGTAGCGCCGCCATCGTCAGTTACGGCGATGTCAAGCTCCATCGCCGTGGTGCGCAACGCGGCGAATGCGCGCATCAGCGCGGACGTTTCGCGCGCCCGCCGCATGGGGGTGTCGGGCATGACCGCGCGCAGGGCGCGGACTTGGGAGAGCAGCCGCACGGCGATGGTTTCCATTTCGTCGGCGGTCTCGTTGAGACTGCCGATTTCATCCTCGCCGGGCCGGTCGATTTCCATCTCATCCGGATCGGCGACCATGTCCGGATCAGGCGCATCGCGCTCGGCCAGCCGCTCCTGCAACTGGTCGATAGCGCGGTTTTTCTCTGCGAGCACGCGATCTTTCGTGCCCGCTTTCTCGCGCAGTTCCCGCAGCGCCTTGCGCAATTCGCGCACGCCCATGCAGGCCACATCGTCGAGTTTCAACTCACCGGTCTGGCCTGTCTCGGCCAGCTCGCCGATCTGCTCGTCGTCGAGGACGAGGAGTTCCAACAGCTTTGTTTGTGATCCGACTGCTGTCAAAACGGGTGTCGACGCCCGATTTGAAAATTTCTGTGCGGCGTCAATGAAACGGCGGGCCAGCCGATCATCGAAGCCAAGCACGTCCAGCCGCGCCATGAAATTGCCATGCCCGACGGCGGATTTCAGCACGAGCAGCCCTCGTCCGATTTCGAGGCACGACTCAACCGAGCGCCTCATGTTCGCGGCAATGTCGCGCTGGATCAGGTCGGGATCGACCGCGCCCCCTGGTAACTCGTAGCCGACTCGGCGGGCAACTTCGCGCGTCGCTGCATCCGCCGCAATGACCGCCTGCCGGGTCTCGGTCATCATCGCGTTAGCATGATCCTCGGCGTCAGAGGCAGAGTCATCGCCGTTGTTCATGGCTTTTCCCGCCTGCGGCTTCCGCCACGCGCTGTCGCTGTCCAGCGTGTCCGCCCACAAGCCAAGATCGCCCAGCTCTGCCATTTTTATGCCGCAATGCTGCGCGATATTGATAATGTCGCTCACCGTGGTATGGATACCAGCCAGCGCGCGTGCGGAGTCGCCCAAGTCACCGGCAAAAAATATCGGGCCACTCTGTCCGGTTTTCCGTAAAAAATAATCGACGCCATATGCCACTCGGTCGCCGTCGAGTTTCAGCATCTTGGCCTCAACAAAATTCTTGCCGTGGCCTTTCCACCGGGCGATCAGATCAGGATCGCACGTGTATGCGCCCTGATCATTCGCCGGGGCGCGCAATGTTTTTGTAACTGGGTATTTCATGACACATCCTTACGCTGGCAAACGTGTGTAATTGGATTCGACCTCGCCAATACGCTGTTTCGCGCGGGCGAGGCCGGACTGGAAATTGATGAGTAACTGGATAGGCCGCGCGCCCAGCGCCCAGCGTTTGCTGCCCGGAATCTGGAATGCCCAACCGGCGGTCCTCAGAGATTCCAGATCGCGCAGAACGGTCGAGGGCGTGATGCCGCCCGTTGCACGAGAAATATCTGTGAGAGTCAGCCCGCCGACCTCGTGGCCAGCAAGGCACTCGATGAGGGTGAGCAGGCGGATTTGCGCATTTGAAGTCATGCCGCCGCCATCCAATGCCGGGGTTTGTGTGCCCCGTGGAAACGGGCAAACCATTTACGGGCGTCAGAGAACCCCCGCACCTCGCGCAAATCGACCTCGAAACCGCTGCGCCGGAAATCCCCGCCGCATGTACCGAGATGCGCGGCCAAGACATCGCGCAGCCGGTTGTAGCGGCGCAGACCCACGCGATACCGGCGCTTCCGGCCATCGGATCGGATAATGGTTACGACCGCTCCGCCAGTGATGCGCCGGCCCATGACGTTAGCGATCACGCTCATGCCGCGCTCCTTTCCGCCAGCGGCAGCAGCCCGAGACGGCGGGCGCGGTTGCGGTGATAAGTAATAGAGGCGGGCGACTTGCCCAGCGGCCCCGCGATAGCCGCGCGCGACATACCTTTATTTGTCATTTCCACCACGGGAATCAGCGCGGGGCGAACCTGTGCGAGCGCCCGCACGTAACGGCGGTCGCGGGCGGCAAGCTCGCGTTCCGCCTCATTGAAAGCCTTGATGTAGGCCACCTTCCAGTCATCTGCCTCTTTGGAAGTAAAGCCGAGAAACACAAAAGCAAAACCATCGCGGGTGAGGCGGTATGCCAACCGGGGCTTGCCTTGGGCATCACGGTATTCCGCGGGCTGAAAATTCAGCCTGCAAAACTCTTGGTCATCCAGTCTGGCGATGCGTTTGTCGATGGCTTGCAGAACGTTCTTGTGCCGCTTCTTCGCCATCTCGGCCACCTTCAGGCTGGTGGTATAGATGCGCCCGCCTTCGGATTCGACCAGCAGCGTTTCGGGGAATAGATCATGGGTTTTCATGGCAGAATCTCCGTAACGCCGGTTTCGGGATTTGGCTTGAGGCCAAGGGCGACGGCAACCTCGTGGGTTTTCCCGCGGATTCCTACTGACCGCCCGTTGAGCAGGCGATATGCGCATCCGACGTCTATATGGTGGCGTAGTGCCCACGAACGGATGGTTTCCCCTCGGGAGTTGAACTTGCCGCGTACTTCAGATGGTGTCATGGATGGCTCCTTGTGAACGATACTAAAGTATCTTTCGATACTTTAGTATCGTTCACAAGGATGTCAAGGGGTTCTGATGGATTTTTCTTTTGAAGAAGCAACGCTTCGGCTGAAACAGCAACTCGGTGTACGTCTTGAAAAAGAGGTTTGCGCGGCACTGGAGATGACAGAAGCCGCATGGAAGATGCGCAAGAAGCGCGACAACTTCCCCGAAACCGAGCTTTACGCCCTGGCCGCGAAGCGCCCGAAACTTGCCATTGACGTGGAGTACGTCCTGACCGGCATCACCCGCGAAGCGCGGGCGCGGTTAGCGGCGAACCGGGAAGCCGGTGAGTTCGCCGCAGCGCACAGCGGCTCTTTCCGCGCGGGCTGGGAGGACTGCAACAACGTGATGCGCGTCATTCAGCGGGCGCTGGAAACAGACCGCGCGGGGTTTGCGGAACTGGCTGAACTCTGGCCGACGATACCGTCGGAGAGTAAAAACGCCATTGTCACATTAGCCCGGTGTTCATCAGGGCAGTCGGCAACCGAAAAGCCTGCCCCTGGCGTGCAGCGCATCAAGAAACAAACCAACATCAGCAGCACATTCGGTGATGCTGCCAAAAAGATCACCAACGATCTAAAGTGAGTAATCCATGAAAAAAACGATTTGCTCTCTATTCGGGCAAGCGGCAGAAAAAATATTCAATATAAGTTACCCCAACCCAGGTGCCTGTCCCTACGAAACCACCGAATCGAAGCGGCAGGCCGCGTTTTACCGCAATACAGGTATCTGGTG
The DNA here is from genome assembly GCA_031267345.1 of Zoogloeaceae bacterium. GTDB lineage: Bacteria > Pseudomonadota > Gammaproteobacteria > Burkholderiales > Rhodocyclaceae > Azovibrio. The sequence goes on along the minus strand of JAIRZG010000244.1, from coordinate 2,153 downwards.
CCCCAAACCGGCAAGGGAGTTTTTTGAGTTCTTGATGGATCGTTATTCGCTGACCGTCAAGCAACTCAAAAACGCCTGGAGCGCCGGGGCGGTTGCCTGGGACATCGACGAGGGTGTACCTATTGTCCGAACCATGCGAGTAGCAAATATCGTAGTGAAGTTTTTTGTATGCTTTTTGATGTTTTATTTTGTTTTGCTTGTTCTTTATGCCGCGTCGTTCCTGCAACACGGCGCGGTGTACACGGCGTTCATGACAATGGCTGTTTCGCTTTTTTGTGTGATGTGGGTCGCGGACAACAGTTTCTTCCGGCCACGGCGCACGGCGCTTCGTGTGCAGAAGATCATTGACCAGAATCAGGTCGAGATTGAACAGGAACAAAAGAAATGACAGTCGACAGCTGGCCAGTGGCTATGAACTGGCAAAAGTCCACATGCGGGGCTAAATACCGAGGATACGCACGATGAATGAAAATACCATGGTCATGACGATACGCGCCCGGCTGGCAGCCAGCAGAGGCGGGTTTCAAACCCGCTCCTACACAACAAGACGTGAAGGAAAAAACCGAATGAAGCACATCACAAAAACCGCAGCTATTTTTCTGAGCGTAGCCACAGCCGGACGGGATGCGGTCAGGAAAACGGCGTTTGCGTCTCGCAACCGGGCGCGAAGCTGAAAAAGGGGGCGGCATGAGCACGGAATCACGCGAAGACGCGCTCTGGCGGTTGGCCGTCGCACAGATACTGAAAGGCGCGCCCATATTGTCGCGCTCGCTCGCTATTGCAGCGGCATGCCGTACCGCCGACGGCGAGAACTGGTATCCGTCGTGTCTTGAGGGCGTTCTTGGCGTAAAAGATTTCGACTGGCCATGGCTGAACCAGTGGCTGGCCGTTTTCGCGGCCAGAGAACACTACCCTGAAGCGATTTTCCAGTACGAATTCGAGCCGCCCGGTGAACCGGTCGCGCCGCCATATGCAAACGTAGACGACGTTTTGAATGGCATGACCGTCCCCGAACTGCGGCAACTCGCCAGAGCGCATGACATCAGTCTGAAAGGCGCAACAAGAAAAAGCGACATACGCATACACATGGCCCATGTAATACAATGGAAAGACGTTTGCGCATGGGCATCCGAAAAAAATGGAGAGCAGGAGCAAAAAACCCGGATCAAGCGAACCCGCGCAAAATTGGCATTGTTGTCGTGCATGATTTCCGGTCGCTTCTACAATCTCCACCGGCACGGGCAGATCGTGGATTTGCTGAAAACAATGAACACAAACCGCAAGCCGTGCCTCGAAAATCATTCCGAACACAATAGCGGCTTAGCCTGTGAATTCATTCAAGCTTGGCGGTTCGACCCCTACAGCTGGGAATATCTGCCGCCGTTTTTCCCCGGCGACACCACTACGCTGGAAACATCAAGGACGTGACATGAAAAATATCCTCGCCATTTTGTCCGCCTGCCTGCTCGCCGCCTGCGCAACCCAGCCGATTCCCACTTCTGAAGCAACGCCCGTCCCTGCCGGAAGGATTCACAGTCAAGCTCTTACCGCCCCGCAGGAAGGCACCGGGCAAGTCATCGTCAAGCGGGATCGCGGCTTTTTTGGATCGGGCTGCACTATCCGCGTACTCATAGACGATATTCCGGCAGCATCAATCGACACGGAAGAAAAAATCACACTCTACCCGCAAGAGGGCATCCGCATCCTCGGCATCGAAGGGCGTGGCGGCTTATGCACCAAGCGACGCAAGGAAATCGAAATTACTGTTTCCCATGAGCGGCCTCTCGTGTACCGCATCACGACAGAACAGCGTAACGGGATCATGCTTTACCCGACCCGGTAGGAGAAAGCGAGAAGACGGCGGGCGACTTGCCCAGCGGCCCGCGATGGCCGCGCGGGAGAAACCGCGCCGTGTCATCTCGGCGACGCGGGCCGTGGCCGGATGGCGCGCGGCAAAAGCCCGCACGTAGCGGCGGTTACACAAGAGAGGCCAATTGCATTTCGCGTCGGCGTCAGCGGCGGGATTTTTATCTATCCGACTATGCCGTGACGCATGCCCGGTAACTGACGCATCCCACCGAAACCCTTCGCTATTACCGCGCGCCGTCCCGCGCGTATCCTGCCGTCGCGCTCTTTGCGGGCGCGTGGATTGA
>JAIRZG010000240.1 GCA_031267345.1 Zoogloeaceae bacterium | reverse complement strand
GGAAGTCGTCGCGCTCTATCCACACTTCGCGTCCAAAGGGTAAATCGCGTTTGCCCAGTTCCGGCTTCAGCGGGTGATTGGGCGCGTGGCAGGTTTCTTTCCGGTTTGCGGGGTAATTGGTAATCACGAGTTTGATCGGGTCAAGCACGGCGATGCGGCGTTCGTCCGTCTCGTTCATCACCTCGCGCATACAGTCTTCCAGCAGGCGGTAATCAATCAGCGAATCGGATTTGGAGACGCCGATGCGCTCCATCAGCAGCCGGAAGCCTTGCGGCGCGTAACCGCGACGGCGCGCGCCGACCAGCGTCGGCATACGCGGGTCATCCCAGCCGGAAACGTGCTGTTCTTCCACCAGTTGAATCAGCTTCCTTTTGGAGAGCAACACGTAGGTGAGGTTGAGGCGGGAAAATTCGTACTGGTTGGGCAGGGGACGCAAAAACAGGCCGCCTTCCGCCAGACGCTCCAGCAACCAGTCGTAGAAGGGACGCTGATCCTCGAATTCCAGGGTGCAAATGGAGTGGGTGACATTTTCCAGCGCGTCCTCAATGGGGTGCGCGAAAGTGTACATGGGATAGACGCGCCAAGCATCGCCGGTGTTGTGGTGGCTGGCGTGGCGGATACGGTAGATGACCGGATCGCGCAGATTGATGTTGGGCGAGGCCATGTCGATTCTGGCGCGCAGCACATGCGTTCCATCGGGAAATTCGCCCGTCTGCATCCGGCGGAAAAGTTCCTGATTTTCGGCGACGCTGCGGTTGCGCCAGGAGCTATCCTTGCCGCGTTCGGTGAGTGTGCCCCGATTCTGCCGCATTTCTTCGGCGCTCTGGCTATCGACATAGGCGTGACCCGCCGCGATCAGGTATTCGGCGCAGGCGAGCATCTGCGGAAAATAGTCGGAAGCGTAGTACAGGTTGCTTTCCTGAGCGTCCTGCCAGTCGAAACCCAGCCAGCGCACCGCGCCGATGATGGATTCCACATATTCGGTTTCCTCCTTTTCCGGATTGGTGTCGTCAAAACGCATGTGACAGCGTCCGCCGAACCGTTCCGCCAGACCGAAGTTGAGACAGATGGATTTGGCGTGTCCGAAATGCAGATAACCGTTGGGTTCGGGCGGAAAGCGGGTGCGGATTCTCGCCGTGTCCGGCGGGGCGTTGGCGTGCGTTTCGCCCAGCCCCGGCTTCCCCGCCCAGCGACGGGTCGCGTATTTGCCGTGGGCAAGGTCGGCTTCGACAATGTTGCGGATAAAATTGGCGGACGGGGTGATGGCGGAAGCGGATGCGGAGACGGGTTTCATTACGATGAACTCTGACGTGGAAAAGAAGGTATTTTAGGGGATTGGAAGAGGCTACACGAAACCCTGAGCATGATTTACACTGTCCGCTGTTGTTTGGCCCGCAAATTTCCAGAAACTGTCTTTCTACCATGACCAATCCCATCACCTTCAAAATACTGGAAGACATCGCCAAGGATCTTTCCGGCGAAGAAGTCACTTTTCCCACCTTTCTGGACATCACCATGCGGGTGCGCGCGGCCTTGAAGAATCCGCACCTGAATGTCGAGCAACTGGCCAAACTGGTGGGGGTCGAGCCGCTGATGAGCGCCAAGATCATCCGCATGGCCAATTCCGTCGCCATGAATCCTTCCGGCATTGCGGTCGCGGATGTCAAAAGCGCCATTGTGCGCGTGGGCATTGAGGCGGTGCGCACCGTTTCCTTCGCCGTAGCGATGGAACAGCTTATCCAGTCGCGCCAGATGCGGGTTTTCGCCGATTTGTCACGCAGTGTCTGGAAGCATACGGCGCATGTCGCCGCCCTGTGTCGTGTGCTGGCGAGCAAATGGGCCAAGGGGGTCAACAGCGATGAAGCTATGTTCGCGGGCATGGTGCATGATATTGGCGTATTTTATCTGCTCTCGCACGCCGCCCGTTATCCTGAACTGGTGTCCAACAAGGAAGAACTGTTTTCGCTGTTGGTGGGCTGGCATGACAACATCGGTCACGCCCTGCTTTCCGCGCTGGGTCAGCCGGAGAACATTTTGATCGCCGTGCAGGAACACGAGCAGGATAGAACCATCGGCGCGAACAAAACCTTGTCGGATGTGCTGTTCGTCGCCAACAAAATCGCCAACACCATTTCGCCCTGGCACGATGACGCGACGGATGATGGCGAAGCCGCCCGTCTATCCAATGTGATCGATCCCCAGACCATGCAGGGCATTCTGAGCGAATCGGAAGAAGAAGTGCTTTCCCTGAAACACGCGCTGGGCGCGTAATGCGGGCAGCCGCGTTTTTCGGGCGCGACATTGCGGACTGCGTTGTCTGTCCGCGTCTGGCCGCGCATCTGGCGGCCTTGCGCCAACGCGAGCCGGATTGGCGCAATCGCCCCGTTCCCGCCTTTGGCTCGCTGGCGGCGCGTTTGCTCATCGTGGGTCTGGGGCCGGGCGAAAAAGGCGCCAATCGCACGGGGCGTCCTTTTACCGGCGATGTCGCGGGCGAACTCCTCTATCCTGCGCTGCACCGCTTCGGCTTTGCCAGCGTGGCGGAACCGCTGGACAGCGACAAATCCGCCAATCCGCGGATGCGTCTTGTAGACGCCCGCATCACCAATGCCGTGCGCTGCCTGCCGCCCGCGAACAAACCCACGTCCGCCGAAATCCGCGCCTGCAACCCGCATCTGGCGCATGAAATCGCCGCCATGCCGCGCCTTACCGCCATCCTTGCGCTGGGCGGCGTCGCCCACCAGTCCGTCCTGCGCGCCCTGCGTCTCAAACCCGCGCAATATCCTTTTGGACACAATCTGCGCCACGACCTGCCTGCGCCCCTGCCGACGCTCTTTACCAGCTACCATTGCAGCGGCTACAACTGGCGCACCGGTCGCCTGAGCCGCGAAAGTTTTGAACGGGTTTTCGAGTCCTTGCGAACGCTGCTGCCACGTGTGGCGGAAGAGAATATTCCGGCGTGAATGACGCCTGTCGTCATGTTCCGAAAGCGCGTAACGCCGCTTCGCCCATGGCGTCCTGAACGACATCGGACAGGCCGATGGCGGCGGCGAGTTCGATGTGGATTTGCGGAAACTGCGCCTGCAAGCGGGCGACACGCGCGGGCAGGTCGCGTTTGAGATGCCCGCCCGCCGCGATGAACATGGGCAGAATGAGCACGCGCGTTACACCGCCTTCCGCCTGCAAGGTCGCCAGCAGGGCTTCCAGATTCGGCGACAGGTATTCAAGAAACGCCAGTTCCACCCGACACGCCGAATCGCGCGCGCGGATTTTCGCCCGCACCGCCCGCAAAACATCCGCCCACGCCGGATCGCGCGCGCCATGCCCCAAAAGCGTCAAAACATGGGGCGGCGGCGTCAAGTCCATGCCCCGCCGCGTCCGGTTCATTTTACCCGTCGCAACCAGGGGCGCTCGCTGCGCTTGCCGGAAGGCGGCGGCGGGGATTCCGGCGAATCTTCCGGCTTTTCCATTGTATTCGCTGCGCCAGCGTCTTCTGTGGCGGTCACTTCAAAGGCCATGCCCTGACCATTTTCCCGCGCGTACAGGGCGGCGACCCGCGCCACGGGAACCCACACCTCCTGCGCGACGCCATTGAAACGCGCCCGAAAAGTGATGAAGTCGTTTTGCATTTGCAGACGGTCTGTGGCTTCCGGGCCGATGTTGAACACAATCTGCCCGTCGCGCACAAAACCCTGCGGCACACGGCAACTCGCGTCCACCGCCACGCTCATGTAGGGCGTCAGTCCGTTGTCGGCGCACCATTCATACAGGGCGCGCGCCAGATAAGGTTTGAGCGCGGGCAGTTGGGCGTCCATTTACTTGCGCATCGCCTTTTCGGAAGGCGTCAGGGCGTCAATGAAGCCCTGACGACTGAAAATGCGCTCGGCGTATTTCATCAGGGGCGCGGCGCTTTTCGGCAGTTCGATGCCGTAATGGTCAAGACGCCACAGCAGGGGCGCAATCGCCACGTCGAGCATGGAAAACTCATCGCCCAGCATGAATTTTTGCTTGCTGAAAATGGGCGCAAGCTCGTTCAAGCGATCACGAATGCCCTCCTTGGCCTTGGCGACGGACTTGAGGTTTTTTTCCAGCAGATCGACATGACAGAAAATTTCCCGTTCCATGCTGGAAAGCAGTTGCCGCGCCCGCGCCCGCATGATGGGATCCGGCGGCATCAGTTGCGGATGCGGGAAACGCTCGTCAATGTATTCGTTGATGATGTTCGGTTCGTAAAGCTCCAGGTCGCGTTCGACCAGCACCGGAACGCGATGGTAGGGATTGACCGCCGCCAGCTCTTCCGGCTTGTTGAATATATCCACGTCAATAACCTGAAAATCCATGCCCTTTTCGTAGAGCACAATCCGGCAACGGTGACTGAAGGGACAGGTCGTCCCCGAATAAAGGTTCATCATGAGCATTCAACCTGAAAATGATGCGGCATCGCCCCCGGAAATCCGAAGCGCGATGCCGGTGTAATGAAGGGAGAGACTAATGCACGTCTTTCCAGTATTCCTTCTTCAAGGCATAGGCAAAGCCAAACAGCAGGACCAGAAAGATGAGTACGCCTACGCCCAGGCGTTTCCTGAATTCCGCCTGCGGCTCGGACATCCAGGTGAGAAAACCAACCAGATCGGCAACCTGCTTGTCGTAATCCGCCGCCAAAAGCGTTCCCGACGCGGCGGGTTGCAGCTTGCCCTCCGCGTCCAGAATCTGTTCGCCTTGCAGGTCAAACAGGATATGCGGCATGCCAACATTGGCGAACACCACGTTGTTCCAGCCGGTCGGACGGGTTTCGTCGCGGTAGAAGCTGCGCAGGTAGGTGTAGAGCCAGTCCGCGCCGCTGCCATCGGCGGAGGCGCGCGCGCGGGCGATGATCGACAGATCGGGCGGCGTGACGCCAAACCACTTTTTCGCGTCGGCGGGCGTCATCGCCACCGTCATCGGGTCGCCGATCTTGTCGGTGGTAAACATCAGGTTTTCCACAATCTGCGCCTCCGTCAGCCCCAGTTCCAGAAGCTTGTTGTAGCGCAGGGCGCTGGCGCCGTGGCAGGAGAGGCAGTAATTCACAAACAGCCGCGCGCCGTTTTGCAGGGCGTCCTTGTCGCCGGAGACATCCGGCGCGGGATCCAGATGCAATGCCTCGGAAGCCAGCGCCGCCGTGGACACCGCAAGCGCGGGCGCAAAAAGGACTGCCGCCAGCAGAATTTTCAGCTTTTGCATGGTCTTCATTTCCAGGTCACCCTTTCCGGTACAGGTTTGCATTGGTCTATCTTCGACCACCAGGGCATGGTGAGGAAGAACAGAAAGTAATAGACGGTGAACGCCTGCGCGATGAGGTCGCCCGACAACAGGTAGTTCAACGGGCTGAAGATGATCGAACCATCGGGATTCGTGGCGGGCTGATAGCCGAAGAAATAATATCCCGGCACTTTGGTGCCCAGGAAGCCCAGCACCAGAAAGGTGAACACGAAGAGGGTGAGCAGGGTCTTGAAAATCGGGCCGCGATAACGGATGGATTTTACCGGCGCGCGATCCAGCCAGGGCAGGAAAGCAAGGATCACCACGCCCGCGCCCATCGCCACCACGCCCCAGAATTTGGCGTCCAGCCAGAAGAAATTCCACACCATCGCCCGCAACATCGAATAGAACGGCGTGAAATACCACACTGGCGCGATATGCGCAGGCGTCTTCATGGGATCGGCCTGGAAGAAGTTGTTGTACTCCAGGAAGTAGCCGCCGCCTTCAGGCCAGAAGAACACCACGAAGGAAAAGAGCATCAGGAATACCGCCACGCCGACAATATCCTTCACCGTGTAATACGGGTGGAAGGGAATGCCATCAAGCGGAATGCCTTTTGCGTCCGTGACCTTCTTGATTTCCACGCCGTCGGGGTTGTTCGAGCCGACTTCATGCAACGCCAGCACATGCGCCACGACCAGACCAATCAGCACCAGCGGCACGGCGACTACATGGAAAGCGAAAAAGCGGTTCAGGGTTGCGTCGCCAATCACGAAGTCGCCGCGCACCCAGATGGAAAGCGGGTCGCCGATCAGGGGAATCGCGCCAAACAGATTGACGATCACCTGCGCGCCCCACAGGGACATCTGTCCCCAGGGCAACAGATAACCCATGAAAGCTTCCGCCATCAGACAGAGGAAAACCAGAACGCCGAACACCCAGATCAACTCGCGCGGCTTGCGGTAGGAACCGTAGAGCATCCCCCGGAACATGTGCAGATACACGACGATGAAAAAGGCGGAAGCGCCGGTGGAGTGCATGTAGCGGATCAGCCAGCCCCAGCTCACATCGTTCATGATGTAATTGACGCTGGCAAAGGCTACAGGCAATCCGGCGGCGTTGAGCGACGCGTCCGGCTTGTAGTTCATCGCCAGAAAGATGCCGGTCACTACCTGAAGCACCAGCACCAGCAGCGCCAGCGAGCCAAAGTAATACCAGAAATTGAAATTCTTTGGCGCGTAGTATTCGGAAAGGTGCGCTTTCCACATGGAGGTGAGCGGAAAACGGGCATCTACCCATTCCAGCACACTGCCCAGAAGCGAGCCGTCGGATTTGTATTTTTCAAAATTGCTGTTGGTAGCCATGCTTTAAGCCCCTTGAGTGTCTTCGCCAATGAGGATGCGCGTGTCGGAAAGATACTTGTGCGGTGGAATGTCCAGATTGGTCGGCGCCGGTTTGTCCTTGAATACGCGACCCGCAAAATCAAAGGTGGAACCGTGGCAGGGGCAGAGGAAACCGCCCTTCCAGCTGGCGGACATGCCTTCGCTGGCGCCCGCCTTGAATTTGGCGGAAGGCGAGCAGCCCAGATGGGTGCAAATCCCCACCATCACCAGAATTTCCGGCTTCTTGTCGCTGATGGAACGGGTGTTGTTCCTGCAATATTCGGGTTGAATGGACTTTGCGGACGGCGGATCGGCCAGTTCGTCCTCCATCTGCGACAAGGTCGCCAGCATTTCCGGGGTGCGGTTGATGATCCATACCGGCTTGCCGCGCCATTCGACCACCATCATCTGACCGGGTTCAAGCTTGCTAATGTCCGCCTCGACCGGCGCGCCCGCCGCCTTGGCGCGTTCGGAAGGCAACATGGAGGCCACGAACGGCACTGCCGTCGCCGCCACGCCAACACCGCCTACCGCTGCTGTCGCGACAATCAGTCGCCGTCTGCCACAGTCCATTTTTCCTTGATTGCTCATAACAGAGACCTCTGCTTATCCTGATTAAACTGAACTTTCGGATTATACGACATCAACGCCTGGAGATACAGGTTTTCGACGACGGGAAAGTTGCCGCCGCCTTGCGCCGCCGTGTTGAAACCCCCTGCCACACCTCACTCTACCGATGCCTTGCCCATAAAGGTCAGGCGCGCGCGCAGAGCGTCGGTCATTTCGATCCGACCATCGGCGTCGATCCGCAGCGCGTGGTCTACGCCCAGATCGCGGGCGACCGCGCGCCAATGTTCGACGCCTGCGAGAAACACGGGTTTGGAGAGCGCGTCCGAGCGCGTTCCGGCGTCAGGCGCAGGGGGAATCAGCAGGGTGACGGCCCGGGTATGGCGCGGCGGCTCGCCTTTGACCGGATCGAGCAGGTGGCTGTAACGTTGCCCGTCCAGTTCAAAATAGCGTTGATAATCGCCGGATGTGCCCACGGCTTCGCCGTCGCGAAGGTCGAGTGTCGCCAGCGGCCCCGGCTGGCGCGGATGCTGGATGCCGACCTTCCACGGCTTGCCGTATTTGTCGCCCAGCGCCATGACATTGCCGCCGATATTGATCAGCGCGTTGCGTATGCCCATCGCCTTGAGTTGCGCCGCCGCCCGATCCAGCGCCACGCCCTTGAGATAGCCACCGAAATCCAGCGCCACCGCCGTATTCGTCGCGGACACGCGCCGCCCTTCCACACGCGCTTCCGCAATGGAAGCCGGATGCGCCCGCCATTTTTCCAGCGTCGCCGCCGCCGGTAGAAGCGGCGCGAACTCGTCTGACTGAAATCCCCACAGCGCAATCAACCGCCCGATGCCGGGATCGAAACGATAACCCGATGCGGCGGCCAGCGTTTGCGCGTTCGTAATCAAGGCGGCGAGTTCCGCGCTGACTTCCAGGGTTTTCCCCTCGGCGAGCGCCGTATTCACCGCAGTCAGTTGCGAAGGCTGCCAGGCGTGGTAGTTGCGATGCAGTTCGTCGAAATCGCGCAACACGGCGGCGGCGGCGGCGCGCGCTTCCTCCTCCAGCGCGTTGGCGATGTGGATTTCCACCCGGGTGCCAAAAACAAAGGATTCCTGACTGACCAGCGGATAAGACCGCGCGCAACCGGAAAGCCACAAGGCGCAGCACAGGCCGATGAGGCAGACGCGAAGCCTCGTCATGACGACGCCTGGTCGGGGTTGCCGCCCGCAAGGGACAATTCCTTCGCCGCCGCCAGACAGGCCAGACGACTGACAACGCCATAAGCGTAAAACCGGTTGGGCGGCGCGTCCGGAGTTTCGCACTGGTCGGGCAGATTGCAGCCGGTCTCGAAGGCCAGCGGCTCAAAGCCCATGCCGGGGGCGTTCAGGTTTTCGTCCTTGCCGCGCGCCGTGTGCACCCGGTAAAAGCCGCCCACCACATAACGGTCAATCATGTACACCACCGGTTCGGCTACCGCGTCGCGCACCGTCTCGAAGGTATGTACGCCTTCCTGAAGGATGACTTCGGAAACAGTCAACCCCTCCTTGATCACGCTCATCTTGTTGCGCTGACGACGGTTCAGCCGGGTGACTTCGCGCGCGTCGCGCACCGTCATCACCCCCATGCCATATGTCCCCGCGTCGGCCTTGATGACCACATAGGGACGCTCGTCAATGTCGTACTCTCGATACTTGGAACGGATGCGGGACAGCAGGCTGTCTACACGTTCCGCCAGGATTTCCTCGCCCTGCCGGGTCTGAAAGTTGATCCGGTCGCAGGCGGCAAAATACGGGTTGATGCACCATGGATCGATGTTGATCAGATCGGCGAATTCGTCGACCACTTCGTCGTAGACGGCGAAATGTCGGGTCTTGCGCCGCGTCGACCATCCGGCATGGAGCGGCGGCAACAGGGTTTGTTCGTCCAGTCCCTGCAAAACGGGGGGAATGCCTGCCGACAAATCGTTGTTCAACAAAATCGTGCACGGATTGTAATCCGCCAGTTCCAGACGATTGCCGCGTCGCACCAACGGTTCAAGGCGCAGGGATTGCCCATAAGGCAGTTCGATGGAGACGGGCGCGGTCACTTCCGGCGACAGGCTGCCGAAACGCACTTCCAGTCCGGTCTGCCGCAAAATGATCGCGAGTTGCGCCAGGTTTTGCAGATAAAAACCGTTGCGGGTATGGTTTTCCGGAATCAACAGGAGCTTACAGGCCGCTGGACAGAATTTTTCCACCGCGCTCATAGTCGCCTGCACACAGAGCGGCAAAAAGGCCGGATTCAGGTTGTTGAAGCCGCCGGGAAAGAGATTGGTATCCACGGGCGCGAGCTTGAAGCCGGCGTTGCGTAAATCGCAGGAAGTGTAAAACGGCGGCGAATACTCCAGCCATGCGGCGCGAAACCATTGTTCTATGGGCGCGCCCTGCGTCAGGAATCGCTGCTCCAGTTCCAGAATAGGACCGGAAAGCGCGGTTTTGAGATGGGGAACCATGATGCTCCAGAAATAAAACGCAATTGTCCCCTGGTGCGCGGGGCGGGAGTCGAACCCGCAAACCTTGCGGCGCTGGAACCTAAATCCAGTGCGTCTGCCAATTCCGCCACCCGCGCCGGGGGCGTCATCCTAGCAGAAAACCAGGCATTTTTGCCTTGGTTTGACATGGACCGCGCACGCCAGCGTCAGGCCGGGCTGTCCGGGTTTCGCTCGCCTCATGGTCGATGTCCGGCTGTGGCCATGCGCAAGGTTCAGGTCGCCAACCCTGTTGTTTCTTCCACGCCCAAAAGCAGGTTCATGCACTGAACCGCCGCGCCGGAAGCGCCTTTGCCAAGGTTGTCGAAGCGGGCGGCGATGAGAATTTGTCCGGCATGACCGAAAACAAAAATTTCCGCGCGGTTGGTGTCGTTGCAGGTGGTGGCGGGGAGGCAGTCGTTTTCCAGAAAGCGCGACGCATCCAGCGGCATGACCTTGATGAACGGTTCTCCGGCATAGTATTCGCTGTAGAAGGCGTGCAGATCGGCGGGGGTAAAAGGTTTGGGCAGCAGACGCGGGAAGATGGGGATACTCACCAACATGCCTTGGGCAAAATTGCCGACGATGGGCACAAACAGCGGCGGATGCGCCAGACCGCTCATGCGCTGCATTTCCGGCAGGTGTTTGTGGGTCAGACCCAGCGCGTAAGCGCATGGACTTTGCAGGGAAGGCGGCAGGGGCGTCGGGGCCTCGTAGCGGGCAATCAGCGCCTTGCCGCCGCCCGTGTAGCCGGTGACGGAACAGGCGCTCGCCGGATAATCGGTCGGAACAATGCCTGCCGCCACCAGCGGATGCGTGAGCAAAATGAAACCCGTGGCGTGACAGCCGGGCACGGCAACCCGGCGGGCGTTTTGCAGTCGCTGCCGCTGACCGCCATCAAGTTCCGGCAAACCGTATACCCAGTCGGGATGGGTGCGGTGCGCGGTGGAAGCATCCAGTACGCGGGTGCGGGCGTTATCCGGGCGGATGAGAGCGACAGCTTCTTTCGCCGCCGCGTCGGGCAGACAGAGAAACACCAGGTCGGCGGCGTTGAGGCATTCACGCTTGCGGGCCGGATCCTTGCGGGCGGCTTCCGGGATATCGAGCAGCTCGATGTCCGGACGTCCGACCAAGCGTTCGTCTATTTTGAGGCCTGTCGTACCGTGCCGACCATCAATAAAAACCTTATAAGTCATGGCGATTTCCAGGACGGGGAAAAAGTGCGAAAGCGCGTATTGTAGGGCATGAACGGGGTTTTCGCCACGCGGATCGATGGCGTCGCTCCATTTTTCATTTGACGAATTCGCGTTCAGGCCGTACATTGTCAGGGTTTTTCGCCGCACCCCCAACAGACGGCGGGTTTTACCAACATGAAAAAGACGCTCTACCTGCAATTGTGCGCCGCCGCGCTGGCGGCATGTCTCGCCGCCCTGTTCGCAGGAACGCGCGGGGCAGTTTCAGCGGCTCTGGCTGGCGTAATCTGCATTCTGCCCGCCGCCTGGTTTGTGTTGCGGCTTGTCCACAAGACAAGGCGTTCGGGAGGCGTCTCTCCCACTGATTTCTTCATCGGCGAGTTTGTCAAGGTTGTAGCGACGCTCGGCTTGCTGATGGTTGTCGTCAAGGTCTACGCGGTGCACTGGCCCAGTCTACTGTTTGGCATGGTGATCGTGTTACAGGCAAGTTTTTTGGCTTTTTGGAAGAAATCCTGACATGGCTACAGAAGAAGCGATTGCAGCACATGGCCCGACGCCGGGCGATTACATCGTCCACCACCTGACCCACCTGAACAGTCTGGGAGGTCGGCAAACCGCCATCGTAGACTGGACGGTTTTCAATTTCGATACCCTGTTTTATTCGCTGGCGCTGGGGCTGTTGACCGTCTTTTTGCTGGCGCGCGTCGCGCGTCGGGCGACTTCCGGCGTACCGGGGCGTTTTCAGGCCGCCGTGGAAATCGTGGTGGAAATGGTCTCCGATCAGGCCAAGGGCATTATTCATCACGCCGAATCCCGTCTGTTTGTCGCGCCACTGGCCTTGACCATATTCATCTGGATTTTCCTGATGAACGCCATGGATTTGCTGCCTGTCGATTTGCTGCCGCGCATCTGGCAAGGCATTTATGGCGCGAGTGGCGGCGACCCCGAACACGCCTATCAGCGCGTTGTCGCCACAGCCGACCTGAACGCGACCTTGGGGATGTCCATCGGCGTGTTGCTGATTTGCCTCTGGTACAACGTCAAAATCAAGGGTTTTGGCGGCTGGGTGCATGAACTTTTTTCCGCACCCTTTGGCAAGCACTGGGCGCTGGCTCCGATCAATTTCGCCATGCAAATCATCGAATTTGCCGCCAAGACCATCTCCCACGGGATGCGGTTGTTTGGCAACATGTACGCGGGCGAACTGCTCTTCATGCTGATTGCCCTGATGGGTGGCGCATGGGTGGCGGATTCCGGCATGACCGGGCCGCTGTTGTGGCTGGGTCAAATTGTCGCAGGCGTCATCTGGGCGATTTTCCATATCCTGATCATTACGCTGCAAGCCTTCATCTTCATGATGTTGACGCTGGTGTATATCGGTCAGGCGCATGAATCGCATTGAAGATCGAGGTTTTTTCTTTCTTTTTTAACCAAGGAGTTGTTGTCATGGAACAAATTTATGGTTTTGTCGCGCTGGCTGCCGGTCTGATCATCGGTCTGGGCGCCATCGGCGCGTGTATCGGGATTGGCCTGATGGGCGGCAAGTATATTGAAGCCTCCGCGCGTCAGCCGGAGCTGATGAACGCCTTGCAAACCAAGATGTTCCTGCTGGCCGGTCTGATCGACGCCGCCTTCCTGATCGGCGTGGGGATCGCGATGATGTTCGCTTTCGCCAATCCTTTCCTGCCGCCTGTTGGCATTTAAGCGGTTCCCCAACAATTTTTCATAGGGGATAAACCGTGAATCTGAACTCAACGCTGTACGCGCAGATTGTTGTGTTCTTCATTCTGGCGTGGTTCACCATGCGATTCGTGTGGCCGCCCATTGTGAAGGCGCTTGACGAGCGCGCGAAAAAAATAGCGGATGGTCTGGCTGCGGCGGATCGCGGCAAGCAGGAACTGGAACTGGCGAGTAAGCGTTCTGCCGAAGCGTTGCGTACAGGCAAGGAAAAATCGGCTGAACTGCTGGCGCAAACGGAAAAACGCGTGGCGCAGATTATCGAGGAAGCCAAGGCGCAGGCCAGGGTCGAAGCGGATCGCGTCATTGCCGGGGCCAAGGCGGAAATCGAGCAGGAAACCCTGCGCGCCCGCGAAGGCTTGCGTGATCAGGTGGCGGCATTGGCGGTGGCGGGCGCGGAAAAAATCCTGCGCCGCGAAATCGACGCCAGGGCGCACGCCGAATTGCTGTCCGCAATCAAACAGGATATGTAAATGGCTGAAACCGTCACCGTCGCCCGTCCCTATGCTGAAGCGGCGTTTCGCGCCGCCAGGGAAACCGGGACGTTGGGAGTGTGGTCTGACCGCCTCCAGCGTCTGGCGTTTGTCGCCAAAGACGCGGAGATGGTCGAAGTGATCGGCAATCCCAACCTGTCCGCCGGGCAAGTCGCGCAGTTGTTCATTTCGCTTGCGAACGATAATGACGCCACACTCGGCAATTTCATCCGCGTTCTGGCGGAAAACGAGCGGTTGGCGCTGTTGCCGGAAATCGCCGCGCTGTTCGAGGCCAACAAGGCCGCCGAAGAAGGCGTCAAGGAAGCGGTGATTCAGACCGCCTTTCCGCTTTCCGACGCTGACCTCAAGGCGCTAGTTCCGCATCTGGAAGCGCATTTCAAAACAAGACTTACGCCCACCGTGGTGGTGGATGCGGAGTTGATCGGTGGTGTGCGCGTGGCGGTAGGCGATCAGGTGCTGGACGCATCCGTGCGCGGCAAACTCGAAACCCTGTCCGCCGTGCTCAAGAATTAGGAGATTTAAATGCAGTTGAATCCGTCCGAGATCAGCGAGCTGATCAAAAGCAAGATTCAAAACCTTGGCGTGGGGGCTGAAACCCGCACCCAAGGGACGGTAGTTTCCGTGACCGACGGCATCTGCCGCATACACGGCTTGCAGGATGTCATGCAGGGCGAAATGCTGGAATTCCCCGGCAATACCTTCGGCATGGCCTTGAATCTGGAACGCGACTCCGTGGGCGCGGTGGTGCTGGGCGAGTATCGGCACATTTCC
>JAIRZG010000236.1 GCA_031267345.1 Zoogloeaceae bacterium | reverse complement strand
GGTGCCCCCGTCTCCGGGGCCCCTTGGGCACATTGGGGGTGGGTGGGGGGGGGGGGGGGCCCGGCCCCCCGCGGCCCCCCCCCCCACGTCTACAGCGTGGCGGACGCCGCCGACAGGCGCGTTGGGAAAGACGGCGAGTCCGGCCTTGCGGGCGGACGCCACGATTTCCGCTTCTGCGCCGCATACGCCAACAACATGCAGTCCATGTCGGGCAAACAGGGCGCGAATGCCTTGCCAGTCGGGTTCCGGCTGTGGAGCGTCAGGGGAAAGGAGCGTCATCTGCGCCAGATTCAATACACCCGCATCGCCCTCAAAAAAATCGTTCTCGCCAAACAGGATCCGGGCGGCTTCCGCCAGCGTTCGGGGACACAGGGTTTGCAGGTTGATCAGAATAACGGCAACCGTGCTGCCCTTGAAGGCGATGGGTGGTAATTCCTTGTTCATGGCAATGGGAAAAGGAAAAGTCGGACCGAAAAGAAGGTTTTGGAGAAAACAGGATGCGCTGCGAAAGCGGACGCATTGTACAGCAGGGATTGGATATCCAGTAGCAGAGGACAGATCGGGTAGGCGGCTTACGAGCCGCCCCTGCATTCGCCTTCGGTGTGGACGGGCGGCTGGGCATGGGTAGTTTTTTTCACCCCCGGCGCGGTAACGCGCCGCAGGATAGCCTTCTCCCCTTTGTGGGGGAGAGTTGGAGAGAGGGGTAAAAGTTTTGGAGAGGGGAAAGCGGCAGTTCAGTACGAAATAACGCTGGAACATACGGAACTCTTTCCCGCTCCTTGCGGGGCGTCCTCTCCGAAAGGCTTGCTTCCTCTCCCCAGCCCTTTCCCACAAAGGGAGAGGGCGTGAAAAAGGGAAGGGGGAGAGAGGGTTGATCCGCGCAGGCTTCGTCTGCGACACAATGGGACGACGCAATGATGAAGCGCATTCCGCCCCACAAAATCCGGCGCTGACCTCTGAAACGCCAGGAAAAAAATATCGCATCCTACGCCGCTTCGCCCGTCAGCCAGGTTTCCGCTTCCTGCGGGTTGTCGAACACTTTCAGGTCGGCGCTCATGAAAGTCTGGGAGAGCCAGACGCTCCACACCACCCACTGGCTGTCCGTGACCACGGCGATGCGGCGGAAATCGTTGGCGTGGGCGCGGGTAAAGTGCAGGTCTTCCAGCGCCACGTCCAGTGTCGCGTCCGCCATGTCGGAGAGATCAAACAGCAAATCCACCGGCCCGTCGAAACGGGTCTTGTAATTCACCACTTCTTCAAACTCGCGGTAATCCGCCAAGGTGAATTCCCCATACACATTGACACTGACCCGATGCGGCTGGCTGTCGGTAACGATCATAAACACTCCTTGTCGCGGTTGAGTTGTAAAAAACGCGCCCAGTTTACTGGATCAGGCGCCAGGAATCAGGCATCAGGCGTCAGAAAAACCTTCCATACCCCGATACAACGCCTGCGCGAAAAATCGGGAGCCGGCTTTGCCGGGTGTTTCGGGCTAACCAATCCGGCGCAAGGCATCACTTTGCGCCGGATTTCATATACGCCGCACCTTCGCCCCCAGTGCGGAGAGTTTTTCCGCCATGTCTTCGTAACCGCGATCCAGATGATAGATGCGGTCGATCAGGGTTTCGCCCTGCGCCACCAGCGCCGCGACCACCAGCGAGGCGGAAGCGCGCAGGTCGGTCGCCATGACCGTCGCGCCCTGCAAACTGGCGACGCCGCGCACGATGGCGTTGTTGCCCTCAATCTGGATGTCCGCGCCCAACCGCTGCAATTCAGCCACGTGCATGAAGCGGTTCTCAAAAATGGTCTCGCGTATGGTCGCCACGCCGTCCGCCACGCAATTGATCGCCATGAACTGCGCCTGCATGTCGGTGGGGAAAGCCGGATAAGGCGCGGTGCGCAAACTGATGGATTTCAGACGCGCGGGGGCTTGCAGGCTGATGGCGTCACGCGCAAACCGGATGTCGCAGCCTGCGTCCATGAGCTTGTCGATCACGCTGTCCAAGCTGGCGGCGGAGGTTTTCAGGAGTCGCACCTTGCCGCCCGTTGCGGCGGCGGCGCACAGGTAAGTGCCGGTCTCGATGCGGTCGGGCATGATGGCGTAGGTTGCGCCGCGCAGTTTTTTCACGCCCTGAATGCGGATCACATCCGTGCCCGCGCCGGAAATGCGCGCGCCCATACTCACCAGACAATTTGCCAAATCCACCACTTCCGGCTCGCGGGCGGCGTTCTCGATGATGGTTTCGCCTTCCGCCAGGCTGGCCGCCATGATCAGGTTTTCGGTTCCCGTCACCGTCACCATGTCGGTGCAGATGCGCGCGCCCTTTAAACGTCCCGCTCTGGCGTGGATATAGCCCTGCTCCACGGCGATTTCCGCGCCCATCGCCTGCAAGCCCTTGATGTGCTGATCGACAGGCCGCGCGCCGATGGCGCAGCCGCCGGGCAGGGAAACCTTTGCTTCGCCGCAGCGCGCCAGCAGCGGCCCCAACACCAGAATGGAAGCGCGCATGGTTTTGACCAGATCATAGGGCGCGCAAGGATTGTTCAGCCCACTGGCGTCGAGCGCCGCCTGTCTTTCTTCCCCGGATTCCGGCGTGACGCACACACCCATTTGCGCCAGCAATTTGAGCAGGGTCGCCACATCCCGCAGGCGCGGCAGATTGGAAAACGTCATCGTGCCGCCAGTCAGCAGCGCCGCGCAGAGTATGGGCAGCGCCGCGTTCTTCGCCCCGGAAATGACAATTTCCCCCGCAAGGGACGCGCCGCCCTCGATCGCCAGTTTATCCATGTCGTGCGTTTCAAAATCGTGAAAAGGGCAGGATTGTAACGCGTGCGCGCCACGCCGTCAGTTTTACGCGCGACGGCGCGCGGACATGCTCCCCGCGTTTCTCCGGTTGTCATCATCGCGCCGCAAGGCGATAATTGCCGCTACAATGATCCGTCCGTCTGCAACAGGTTGCCATCCGGCGGCTCACATGACAAGGAGTTTCAGGACATGAAAAGCATTTTCAAAATCTTGCTGTTTTCCGCGTTATTGGGCATGGCATTCTGGTCGCGTGTGGTGTTGGCGGATGATTTTGAAGAAGCCCAAAAAGCGCAGCTTGCGAATCAGGACAAGAAAGCGGCAAGGCTCTACACCAAAGCCTGCAATGCCGGACACAGCAAGGCCTGTCACCAGCTTGCCTACCAGTATGAACGCGCAAAGGGCATCCCCAGGGATCGCAAAAAAGCCGCGACACTGTACGAAAAAGCCTGTAACGGCGGAAATGGCGAAAGCTGCAAAGTTCTGGGCGGGCTGTACAAATACGGCGAAGGTGTTAAAAAAGACGCCCAAATATCGCAGCGATTGCTCGAAAAAGCCAATCGCATCGCCGCCAAATCCTGCGATGACGGCGATGGCGAAGCCTGTTACCAGTTGGGATTCAGCCACCAGCGCGGCGAGGGCGTCAAGGCCAATGTAAAACAGGCGCTGCAATTATTTGAAAAAGCCTGTGAACAGGGTTATGGCGAAGCTTGCCGCCGACTGGGAAAACTCCATGAAGAAGGCAATATCGTTATCGAAGACCACAAAAAAGCCTTTACCTATTACGAAAAAGGCTGTGCAAAAGACGATGGCGACAGTTGCTTGAGCGTGGGACTGTTTTACTTCGGCGGCAGATGGGTTCCGCAGGACTTCGCGAAAGCGGAATTCTACATGCAGGAAGGTTGCAAACTGGGCAGTGAAGCCGATATGTGCCAGGGCGATTTAGGGAAACGCTGAACAAGTCAAAATTCGTCATTTCCTTGATAAGCGGGAATGACGGTTATTCCCGAAGGTTGAATGGAATTGAAGCCAGAATTACACGCGCAATTGCCTGAAAAGCATCATCATCTGGTATCTGATTCAGTTTTAACGGGACAACCTGATTCATAGTTCTGTTTTTATTTTTGCTTTCCCCGATCCTCATTTGTTATCAAGAAACTTGGATCACCTATGATGATATTTTTGTTTTATTGGGAAGCGGCAGCAGTGGCGGCGGCACATAACTCAGGTTGCAACACACAAATAATTACAACCGTGCACACAAATGCGTCCCCAATAAGTAGCGATTGGCAATTTTTACCGCACAATTGATCATCTATGATCCTAATTGCTTACCGTAAACGAGAGCCGTTCGGATTTATGGCTTCTTCGTCTCGCCTAGTGGGATAGTAGATTTTTTTTCCTCCAAATCATAAAAAAGGGTACCGTGAATGCTAAATGTTTCTGATTTTTTCACGCGGCGCTGCCATATTTTGTCAAAAACGGCATCAAGAATTTCCTT
>JAIRZG010000226.1 GCA_031267345.1 Zoogloeaceae bacterium | reverse complement strand
AAGGACATTCCGGCGCGGCTCAAACAAGACCCCTATCGTTTCCTGATCGTCGCCAACAAATTTGTCACCGGCTTCGACGAGCCGCTGCTGCACACGATGTACGTAGACAAACCGCTGGCGGGCGTCCAGGCGGTGCAAACGCTCTCGCGCCTGAACCGTGCGCACCCGCAGAAGCACGACACCTTCGTGCTGGACTTCGCAGGCAACGCCGAAGCGGTGAAGGCGGCTTTCCAAGACTACTACCGTGCAACTGTCCAGGAAGGCGAAACCGACCCGAACAGGCTGCACGATCTAAAAGCCGAGTTGGACGCACAGCAGGTCTACAGCGCGCAGCAGGTGGACGAACTGGTGGCGCTGTTCCTCAGCGGGGCCGAGCGCGACCGGCTTGACCCCATTCTTGATGTCTGCGTCGAGGCGTACAAGAATAGGCTGGACGAGGACGGCCAGGTCGCGTTCAAAGGCCAGGCCAAGGCCTTCATGCGCAGCTACAACTTTCTGTCGGCGATCCTGCCTTACGGCTATCAAGGTTGGGAGAGCTTGTCGATCTTCCTGAACTTCCTCATCCCGAAACTGCCCGCGCCGACGGAAGAAGACCTCTCCAAGGGTGTGCTGGAAACCATCGACATGGACAGCTACCGCACACAGGAGCAGGCGGCGATGCGCATTGCGATGGCCGACGCGGATGCCCTCGTCGAACCTCCGCCGCCTGGCGGCGGGGGTGGGGTGAGCGAGCCGGAGATGGACAGGCTCTCGGACATCGTCCGGCAGTTCAACGAGCTTTTCGGCAACATCGAGTGGCACGACGCGGACAAGATCAGGCAGGTCATCACCGAAGAAATCCCAGCACGTGTGGCCCAGAACAGGGCCTATCTAAACGCGCAGGCAAATTCAGACCCGCAGAATGCCCGGCTGGAGCACGACATAGCGCTTGGCCACGTGGTACAGAATTTGTTGTTCGACCACACCGAATTGTTCAGGCAATTCAACGAAAATCCCAGCTTCAAACGCTGGTTGACGGATGTGGTGTTCGATTCGACCTACCATCCCGGCATGGCGTCGTCCGCGCCGCAGGCAAGGACGTGAAATTGAACATGTGTAAATCCCGGCGTAACAAAGGAAAAATGAAGCGAAATTCACGCGTTGCCGCTTCGGACAAACTCGTCAAATTCCATTTCACCGAAAAATATTCCCGATGAACTACGCTCGCCGCCATCGTCTGCTGGCCTGCCTTTGGCTGGCCTTGCTTTTATTTGCCGCGTTGTTCCTGTTACTGGAGCGGACGGCGTGGTCGGCACGGGTGGATACCGACCTGTTCGCCCTGTTGCCGAAGGACGAGCGGCATCCGGCGCTGGAAGCAGCGTTGAAGGCGCTCTCTGTTCAGGGCGAGCGGCAACTGGCGTTGCTGGTCTCCACGCCGGACGAGGCCAGCGCCCGACAGGCGGCGCAGACGCTGCGCGTGGCGCTGAGGGATTCCAGTCTGGTGGAACAGGGCGATGTCGCGGCGGATGTCGCGTCCTTTCCCGGTGATTTTTATTTTCCCTATCGACAAGGCTTGATGAGCGCCGCCGACCGGGCATGGCTGCTTTTGGCCACGCCGGAGGAAGCGCAAAACCGCGCCCTCACGCTGGCGAACGCGCCTTTCGCGCCGAGCGGCATTCCCTGGCTTGCCGACCCGTTCGGCTTTTTTGGCGCCTGGCTGCAAAGCCTGGGCGAAGCGACGCCGCTCAGGCCATCCGGCGGCGAACTGATGCTGGAGCACGACGGGCGCGTCTATGCGGCGCTCCTGTATACCCTGCCGGGCAGCGCCTTTGATTCGGAGGTGCAAGAGGCGCTGACGGCGCGTCTCGACGCCGCCCGACAAACGCTGCGTCAGGCGTTTCCACAGGCGCGACTCCTGCGCGCGGGCATCGTGCTGCACGCGGCGGCGGCGACGGCGCAGGCGCAGGGCGAAATGCGCCTGATCGGACTGGGTTCGCTGTTGGCGACTTTTCTTTTGATCAGCCTGGTCTTTCAGAGCGCGCGCGCCTTGAAGCTGATTGTGGCGTCGCTCATTTCCGGTACGCTCATCGCGTTGATTGCCGCGTTTGCGCTGTTCGAGCGGGTGCATTTGATTACCCTGGTCTTTGGCGCGAGCCTGATTGGCGTAGCGGTCGATTACGCCATTCTGGTTTTCGCGCAACATCTGGGCAATACGGAACCGGTCTGGGAACGCTTCCGGCGTTTGCTGCCGACCCTGTGCATGGTGCTGCTCACCCCGGCGCTCGCCTATCTGGCGCTGGCGCTTACGCCTTTTCCCGGATTGAAGCAAATGGCGGTTTTTGCCGTCAGCGGCATTTTTGGCGCGTGGATGAGCGTCGTCTGCTTTTATCCCTATCTGTTGCCGCCAACCCTGCCGCTGCCCGAAAATGCCCATTGGATGACCGGACTGCTCGACCATTGGCCGCGCTGGCAAAACAGCGGCAAAGCCTGGGGCATTGCGCTCGTTCTTGCCGCCCTGACCCTCGGCGGACTCCTGCGCTTACAGGCGAACGACGACATTCGCAGCCTGTTCAGCGGCGATCCCGCGCTGATGGCGGAACAAGGCGAAGTCTCCAGCATCCTGCAACTGCCCAGTCCCGCGCAGATGTTTTTACTCACTGCCGACAGCGCGGAACGCCTGTTGCAAAAAGAAGAAGCACTGATTGAACGTCTGCGCCCGCTGATTGGCTCTGGCAAAATCAGCGGTTTTGAGGCGACCAGTCGCTGGCTGCCTTCAGAAGCGCGGCAACAGGAAAATCGCGCCCGACAAAAAAAACTGCGGGTTAGCCGTAAGGCGCTGGCAAGGGAGATGGAGCTTCCCGCAGACTGGGCGGAAGAAGCGGACGCGCCGCCGCTCACGCCGGAAATCGGTTTGCGTAGCCCTTTCAGACAAGCCGCGCAAGCCTTCTGGCTGGGGGAAACCCAGTCCGGAAAATACGCCAGCATGGTATTGCTGAAAGGTTTGCAGGGGAAAGAAACGGCGGCGGAACTGGCGCAATTCGCCGCCGAAGGCGTGAGCTGGATAGACCAGACGCGCGACATTTCCGACCTGATGCAACGCTATCGGCATCTGCTGACGCAAACCCTGCTCGCCGCCTGTTTGCTGTTGCCTGTGTTGCTCTATCCTTTTTTCCGGCGCGAAGTCTGGCGCTTGCTCGCGCCAGTGCTGCTGGCGGGACTGATGACGCTTGCCATCATGGGCTATCTGAATATCCCCGCGCAGATGCTGAGCATTCTCGCCTTGTTGCTTACTTTGGGTATGGGCGTCGATTATGCCATTTTCCTCGCCGCCCGCCAGACCCACGCCCACACCTTGCTGGCGACGACGCTCGCCGCCGCCCTCACCCTCGCCTCCTTCGGTCTGCTGGCCTTCTCCGCCACCCCCGCGCTACACGCGCTGGGACTGACAGCGACTTTGGGCGTGACGCTCTCCTGGCTCCTGACACCGGTTTTCCGGAGTCCTTGCGGACAGCGATGTGCGCCTGACGGCGCGGGGGCGTTTCCAAATTGAATGAATGTCTCGCCGCGTCGTTGCGCGGGGATTTTCCGCCGTGCATTCACCCGGAAAAAACGGAGACCGTGATCTCTGTTTTGTCATACATTCGCCTTCATAATGTTCCGGCTGTATGCGACGTTGCGGTAATAACATGCTTGCGCCAATTTCCAAAACAGCTTCCTGAGGGCACATGCGGCTTTTGAAAAGGACGGGTCATCGTGAAGGGTTTCCTTCTGGAACGCACACCTTGTCATGAAGGCCATGACATTCAACCCGGTACGGCGGGTCGATTCCCCAAATGATGACTTTATCCTCTGCGTTAATTACACCCCAGCCCTTGCCTTTAATAAATAAATAAAAAAATTCTTCCGCGCTCGTCACGCGCCAGTCCTGTCTGCTTTCATTATATGAACCAAAAAGTTCTTTTCCCCGACGATCCACCACCCGGTCAGCACGAATACTCCTGATGGTTTCCCCTTTTGTATTGATAAACTCGTGTTTGCCATCCCGTTTTGCCCGTGCTTCTTCCTTTGCGCATAGAATGGCGTCAAAACGAATGGGAAACACTTCTTCTCCTTTGGGGTTGATGCAGCCCCATTTACCATCGAGTTTGACCCGCGCCAAGCCGCCGCTGAAATGGTAGGCTTCATCAAAGCGGATGGGAATAACTTCTTTTCCTTTGAGGTCAAGATAGCCTTGCTTGCCATTGAGTTTGGCTTTTATGAAATCACCAGAAACGTAGAGTTCATCAAATCGAAAAGGAATAACCGGTTCACCTTTGAAATTCATCAGTCCAAATTTCCTTTGGTCGTTGCGAACTACGACCAAATTCGCATCAGGGAATGCCCAAAATCCACCAAGACCAAACGGAATGATGACTTCTCCCCTGGTATTGATATAGCCCCATTCTCCCTTCAGTTTGACGGCTGCCAGACCGCCCTCAAAATCGCTGCCCCAATCATAGATTGGCGGGATGATTTCTTCCCCTTTGGTGTTTACATATGCAGTTTTCCCGTCGAACCTGAAAGCGCCCTTTACATATACAGTTTTCCCGTTATACTGAACACTCGCAAGACCTGATGAAGTGAAAATGTTAGTGGTATAATACTTGAAGGGAACAATCACTTCGCCTTTGATGTTGACATAACCGCTTTTGTTGTTGCCGTTATGCGCGCGCGCCAAATCCCCGTCTTTCCTGAAGTCGGTGCAGGATATGGAATCAAACTTGGCAGGGATAACTTCTTTCCCTTTGGCATTGATACAGCCTACTTTCCCGTTGATTCCGAATGTTGATAACCCACTATAACTGGAAAATCCCCAGACGCCGCTATACCTAATCGGAATAACCGCTTTACCTTTGGCGTTGATGTAGCCATATTTTTTGCCAATGCTGACTCTCGCCAGAGCATTCGCCCCAAAGCCGTCGGCAGAATCAAATCGAAACGGGATGGCGGTTTTGCCTGCTGCATTGATATAGCCCCATTTCCCGTTTTTCAGCACACGCGCCAAACCATTGGCGGAAAAATCTCCCGCCTGGTCAAACCGGATGGAGATAATCTCTTTGCCGGTTGCGTTGATAAACCCGTATTTGCCCTTCAACTTTACCCGCGCCGGACCATAGCCCGTGAAGCCGAGCACTTCGTTGAAACGCAGCGGGACGACTTTTTCTCCCTTGGCGTTGATATAGCCGCATTTTTGGTTGACGCAAATTGCCAGCAAATCCTTGCCTTCATACTCGTCTGGCGATGTCGCCATGTCTTCTCTCCAGAAAACGGCGTTCGCATGTACGGGCAGCCACAATCCTGTGAACAGAAAGCAACACAAGCGCAGCGCGACGCGGCGCGGGAAACGGGGCGCGCCGCCATATGCTGAATGTTTGTCAGACATATTGTTCATTTTTGTCTCCCTCTCCGGTCGGGTGTCGGCGCAATCCTTGGATGACGGGCGTTCAATCCGACCGCTGCCCTTTGAG
>JAIRZG010000089.1 GCA_031267345.1 Zoogloeaceae bacterium | reverse complement strand
CTGGAACATGGTCTTTTTGCGGGTCGAAGGCGCTGTAGAGCAGCATGTCGAAGAGTGCGAATTCAAGCTGGCGCACGGTCATCATGCCGCTCTGAAAATTCCTCGCCGCGTACATCTTGTCGAACAGCGCGCGCGGCAAGGGTTCGCCGGTATCGACATGTGCGGTCATTTCTTGCAGCGCCGCCCATTCCCAACAAAAATTTTCCATGAACTGCGAAGGCAGTTCCACGGCGTCCCACTCCACGCCATTGATGCCGGAAACGCCCAGTTCCTCCATGCGCGTCAGTAGATGATGAAAGCCGTGTCCCGCTTCATGGAACAGGGTTTGCACCTCGTCATGCGTGAAAGTGGCGGGCTTGCCGCCCAAAGGCCTGGAAAAATTGCACACCAGACAGGCGACCGGCGTTTGCAATGCGCCGTCGCTTTTGCGATAGCGATTGACGACCGCATTCATCCATGCGCCGCCGCGCTTTTCTTCACGCGCGTACAAATCCAGATAGAACGCGCCGATCGATTCGCCTTCCGCGTTTTCGATGCGATAAAAGCGCACACTCTCATGCCAGACTGGCGCGGTATCGGGTTTGATGGCAATACCATAGAGGCGCTCGACGACATGGAACAGTCCGGCGATCACTTTGGGTTCGGTAAAGTAGGGGCGCACTTCCTGTTCGGAAAAGGCGTAGCGTGTTTGCAGGAGTTTTTCGGCGGCATAGGCCATATCCCAGGCTTCGAGCGTCTCCAGCCCCAGTTTTTCGGCGGCGAAGGTTCGCAGTTCCGCCATGTCGCGTTCGGCAAAGGGTTTGGCTTTGCCCGCCATGTCACGCAAAAAGGCCAGCGCCTCGGCGGGCGAATTCGCCATCTTGGGCGCAAGCGACACTTCCGCGAAATTGCGAAACCCCAACAGCGCCGCTTCCTCCGCCCGCAGCGCCAACATGCGCGTCATCAACGGGGCGTTGTCCCATTCCGGCCTGCCGCCCGAATCGACAAACTCGGAGGCGCGTGTGGCATAGGCACGATAAAGGCGATAGCGCAGGTCGCGCTTGTCGGCATACTGCAGCACCGGCAGACAGGAAGGCGCGTGCAGGGTGAATTTCCAGCCCGCCACGCCGACGGACTCCGCCGCCGCGCGCGCGGCCTGAATCGCTTCCGGCGGCAGTCCGCTCAAGTCTTGCTCATCCGTAACCTCCTCAACAAAGGCGTTGGTCGCATCGAGCAGGTTTTCCGAAAACTTCGCCGCCAGCGCCGAAAGCTCCTCCATGATGGCGGCGAAGCGCGGCTTGTCGGCCTCCGGCAGTTCCGCGCCGGAGAGGCGAAAATCACGGATTTCGTTCTCCACGATGCGCCGCTGCGCGGGATTGAGCAGGTCAAATCCCGCGCTGGCGCGCAAGGCTTTGTATTTTTCAAACAGCGCCAGGTTTTGCCCCATTTCACTGTAAAAGCGGGAGACCTCCGGCAACAGGGCGTTATAGGCGTCGCGCCAGACCGGAATATCCTGCACGGAATGCAGGTGTCCGACCACGCCCCAGGCCCAGGCAAGCCGCTCCAGTCCTTCGCTCAACGGCGCGGCAAACTCCGCCCAGATCGCGGGCGTCTCCGGCGCGGTCAAACGTTGAATCAGCGCCCGCCCTTCGGCAAGCAATTGCGTAACGGCAGGCGCGACGTGTTCGGGAAGAATGCGATCAAAAGCGGGCAGCGGATTGGGATTCAGAAGAGGGTTCATGGGGTGGCGGTCAAGGATCAGGGGTTCTCATGCGTTGGCAAGCGCGTTGGCGTCATGCGGGTTCTCCGGTTCAGGCAGGCCAGTCTGGCAGCTTTTCCCCGGTCAGCCGTTCGTAGGATTCCACGTATTTCTGGCTGGTTTTGGCGGCGATTTCGGCGGGGAGGCGGGGGGCGGGGGCTTTTTTGTTCCAGTCCAGGGTTTCCAGATAATCGCGCACAAACTGCTTGTCGAAACTCGCGGGATTCTCGCCTTCGCGGTAGCTGTCGGCAGACCAGAAGCGGGAAGAATCCGGCGTCAGCGCCTCGTCGATCAGGTAGAGCGTTCCCGCCGCGTCCACGCCGAACTCAAACTTGGTGTCGGCAATGATGATGCCGCGCCCCAACGCATAGGCGGCGGCTTCTCGGTACAAGGCCAGCGCCGCGTCGCGCGCCTCGCCGCATATTGCCTCGCCGCTTTTGCCTGTGCCTTGCAAGACATTGGCAAGCACTGTCGCGCAATGTTTTTGCGCTTCCACGAAGGAAATATTTTCGTCATGCGCACCGATTTCCGCCTTGGTCGCGGGCGTAAACAGCGGCTCCGGCAGACGCGCCGCCAGCTTGAGTCCGGCGGGCAGCGGCAGACCGCACACCGCGCCGGTTTGCTGGTAATCCTTCCAGCCCGAACCGATCAGATAACCGCGCACCACCGCCTCAATCGGCAAGGGCTGCAAACGCCGCGCCACCACCGCGCGCCCGATGACCTGCGCGGCCTCTTCCGGCGCAACCACGCTTTGCGGAGCGATGCCGGTAAGCTGATTGGGGATGATGTGCGCGAGTTTCCTGAACCAGAAATCCGCCAGCGCCGTCAACACCTGTCCCTTTCCGGGAAGCGGATCGGGCAGGATGACATCAAAGGCCGAAAGCCGATCCGTGGTGACAATCAGGAGCTTGTCGGCGTCAACCGCATAAATATCCCGCACCTTGCCGCGTGAAATCAGGGGCAGGCTACGGATGGTGGTTTCAAAAACGGGAGAAAGGGATAAGGACATGACAGCCTCGCGGCGATAAAAAATGGACAGGGCGGGATTATAGGTCAGCGGACGGAGGATGGAGGACGGTAAGGTTTCCGTCGCTTCGCGCCGGAATGGTTTTGCGTACCTCACACGGACTGTCCGCTGAAAAAATCACGGGAGCGCATTTCGATGAGGCGGCTGATGGTGCGCGGGAATTCGTTGGCGTGCGCGCCTTCGCGGTAGAGGTTTTCGGCCTCGCAGTCGGCGGTGAGGATGAGTTTGACGCGGTGTTCATACAGCACGTCGATGAGCCAGGTAAAACGCCGCGCTTCGGCAGACTGGTAGCGGCTCATCGCCGGAACGCCGGAGAGCAGCACGGTGTGGCAGTAGTGGGCGATTTCCAGATAATCGTTTTGCGAACGCGGGCCGCCGCACAGGCTGGCGAAGTCGAACCAGAGCACACTCCGATCACGGCTCTGGCGCAGGACGGGAATTTGCCGCCCCAACACTTCGAGATGTCCGCCCGCCCGGCCTTCCTCGCCCGCCAGATGGCGAAAATAATCGCCCATGCGCGCCTCTGCCGCCGCGTCTGCCGGGTGATGGTAAATCTCTGCCTGCTCCAGGGCGCGCAGACGGTAATCCACGCCCGCATCGACTTCCACCACGGTCATTTGCCGCTTGATCAGCGCGATGGCGGGCAAAAAATTTTCCCGATGCAAGCCATTGGGATAAAGGCCGTCGGGCGGGTAATTGGAGGTCATCACCAGCACCACGCCTGCATCTTCCAGACCTGCCAACAGGCGAGCGAGCAGCATGGCGTCGGCGATGTCGGAGACGTGGAATTCGTCAAAGCACAACAGCCGCGTTTCGCGGGCGATGTTTGCCGCCACCGTGAGCAGGGGATCGGCTTCACCCTTGCAACGCGCCAGATCGCGGTGAACGCGCTGCATGAAGGCGTGAAAATGGACGCGCTTTTTGCGTCGATAGGGCACGGCGGCGAAAAAGCAATCCATCAGAAAACTTTTTCCCCGCCCGACGCCGCCCCAGAAATAAACGCCTCTGGGCGGCGCGGGGCGCGTCAGCAGCCGCTTGACGACGCTGCCGCGCGCAGCCTTGAACTGCAGCAGCCGCGCGTATAGCTGTTGCAGACATTGCGCCGCCGCCCACTGCGCGGCATCGGCGGTATAGCCTTGTTCCGCCAGTTTTTTTTCATAGGCGTCCAACATGCCCCGTTCGGAGACCTTCAATTTGCGATGCGGCACTTCGCCTCATTCCTCCGGAAGTGTCCCGCTTTCGATGAGTTCAAAGTCGTGGCTGATGTGGGCGGTTTTGCCCAACATGATGGAAGCGGAACAATATTTTTCGCTGGAAAGCGCAATCGCGCGTTCGACGGCTTCGGGCGACAGTTGATGACCGCTGACGCGAAAATGAAAATGGATGCGGGTAAAGACTTTCGGGGCGCTCTCGGCGCGTTCCGCCGTCAGTCGTACCGCGCAACCCGTCACCTTGTGGCGTCCCTTTTTTAGAATCAGCGCCACGTCATAGGCCGTGCAACCGCCCGCGCCGACCAGCAACAGTTCCATCGGACGCGGCGCAAGATTGTGTCCGCCGCCCTCCGGCGCGCCATCCATCGCCACCAGATGTCCGCTTTCCGTTTGCGCCACAAACGCCATGCCCTCCGGCCCCTGCCAGTTCACCGTGCATTCCATGCTGGAATCCTCCTCAAAGGGGACGGATTGTAGCGCGGCGCGGGAAAGATTGCGGCACTGCCCACTTTCATCGTAAAACTAACTCCGGTTTGAAACCCCGCCCGTAAGAAAGGCGCGGCATGAGCGGCGCCTGTTTCAGTTCTTTCTCCTTTAAGGGAGGAGAACCTGGCTTCTGTCCTCCGTCCTTTGTCATCCGCACGCCAGATTCCGGTCGCCGTATACGTCGTCGATGCGTCCGACGCCGGGCCAGAATTTGTTTTCCTTGACCCAGGGCAGGGGGAAGGCGGCGATTTCGCGGCTGTAGGGGCGCGACCAGTCGGCGGCGGCAAGGGTCTCGGCGGTGTGCGGGGCATGTTTCAGCGGGTTGTCGTCCCGTGGCCAGACGCCGTTTTCGATCTGGCGGATTTCGGCGCGGATGGCGATCAGCGCCGCGATGAAGCGATCCAGCTCGGCCTTGTTTTCGGATTCCGTCGGCTCCACCATCAGCGCGCCGGGAACGGGAAAACTCACGGTGGGGGCATGGAAGCCGTAATCCATCAGGCGTTTGGCGATGTCGATTTCGGTGACGCCGGTCGCGGCTTTGACCGGATGGATGTCGAGAATGCATTCGTGCGCCACGCGCCCGTTTTTGCCGACATGCAGCACCGGATAATGTTCGTGCAGACGACGGGCGATATAGTTGGCGTTGAGGATGGCGATGCGGGTCGCCTGTTTCAACCCCTTGCCGCCCATCATGGCGATGTACATCCAGGAAATCGGCAGGATGGAGGCGGAACCAAAAGGCGCGGCGGCAACCGCGCCCTGCGCGGGCGTGTGTTGCGCGTCCGTGACGTGTCCGGGCATGAAGGGGGCGAGGTGCGCCTTCAGGCCAATCGGCCCCACGCCCGGCCCGCCGCCGCCGTGCGGGATGGCGAAAGTCTTGTGCAGATTCATGTGCGATACGTCCGCGCCGATGAAGCCGGGGGCGGTGAGTCCCACCTGGGCGTTCAGGTTGGCGCCGTCCATATACACCTGCCCGCCGTGGGCGTGGATGAGGGCGCAGATTTCCTGCGGGTTTTCCTCAAACAGGCCATGCGTGGAAGGATAGGTGAGCATCAGCGCGGCCAGGACAGTAGCATGGATTTCGGCCTTGGCTTTGAGGTCGGACATATCCACGTTGCCCGCCGCGTCGCATTCGACTTCCACCACCGTCATGCCCGCCATCTGCGCGGAAGCCGGGTTGGTGCCGTGAGCGGATTTGGGGATCAGGCAGATAGTGCGCCCTGCTTCGCCACGACTGGCGTGATAGCGGCGAATCGCCACCAGTCCGGCGTATTCGCCCTGCGCGCCGGAATTGGGCTGCATACAGATGGCGTCAAACCCGGTGATGGTTTTCAGCCATCCGGCAAGCTGGGCGATCAAGATCTGATAGCCCTCGCTCTGTTCGCGCGGCGCGAAGGGGTGCATGTCGGCAAATTCCGCCCAAGTGATGGGCAGCATCGCGCTGGCGGCGTTCAGCTTCATGGTGCAGGAACCGAGCGGGATCATGGCATGGTCGAGCGCCAGATCGCGGTTTTGCAGTTTTTTCAGGTAGCGCAGCATGGCGTGTTCGGTGTGATGCTGGTTGAACACGGGGTGCGTCAGTATCTCGTCATGGCGCAGCAGGTTTTCCGGCAGCGTCGGATCGTGGGCAGCGATGCTGGCGTCCAGCGCGGCGAGATCCGGCGTTTCGCCCGTGAGGATGGATAGAAGCGCCGCCACATCTTCCGGCGTGGTTTTTTCATTGACGGCAATGCCGATTTGCGTATCCCGCAGACGCAGGTTGTAGCCCGCCGTCTGCGCGGCCTGATAAATGGCGCTTGCCCGCTCGCCCGTCTCGAGGCGCAGGGTATCGAAATACGCCGGATTCAGTTGGCGGACGCCCGCTGCCTTGCAGCCCGCGTCCAGCATCGCGGCAAGACGGTGAATGCGGCGCGCGATGGTTTTGATGCCTTTCGGGCCGTGATAGACGGCGTAAAAACCCGCCATATTGGCCAGCAGCGCCTGCGCGGTGCAGATGTTGGAATTGGCTTTTTCCCGCCGGATGTGTTGCTCGCGGGTTTGCAGCGCCATCCGCAACGCTGGTCTGCCGTTGGCGTCACGCGAGACGCCGATGATGCGTCCCGGCATGGAACGGGCATAGGCGGCGCGGGCGGCGAAAAAAGCGGCGTGCGGGCCGCCGAAACCACAGGGAACGCCAAAACGCTGACTGGAGCCCAGTGCGATGTCCGCGCCCATGTCGCCGGGCGATTTCAGCAGCGCCAGCGCCAGCAGGTCGGCAGCGACGATGGCGATCGCGCCCGTCGACTTCAAGGCGTTGACGCTCGCGCTCAAATCACGGACTGCGCCCTTTTCGTCCGGGTATTGCAGCAGCGCCCCGAATACGTCCTGCTCCGCCGCTGCGTTTGCATCGCCCAACACCAGTTCAAAACCAAAACCGGCGGCGCGGGTTTTCAGTACGTCTATGGTCTGCGGAAAAGCGGCATTATCGACAAAAAAGCGGCTGGATTTTGACTTGCTCAGCCGTCGCGCCATATTCATGGCTTCGGCGGCGGCAGTAGCTTCATCGAGCAGGGAAGCGTTCGCCAATTTCAGTCCGGTGAGGTCCATGACCGCGCGCTGAAAATTGAGCAAGGCTTCCAGCCGCCCCTGCGCGATTTCCGCCTGATAGGGCGTGTAGGCGGTGTACCAGCCGGGATTTTCCAGCACATTCCGTAAAATGACGTTGGGCAGCAGCGTGTCGTGATAACCCAGGCCGATCAGGTTTTTTTTCAGCACGTTCTTTTGCGCGATGCGTTTCAAATCACTCAACGCCTGATGCTCCGCGCGGGGCGGCGGCAAATCCACATCGGCGGGCAGACGGATGGCGGCGGGCAAGGTCTGCGCCATCAGTTCCTCCAGACTGCCCGCGCCGATGGCCGCCAGCATTTCCACCTGTTCAGCGGGGTTGGGGCCAAGGTGGCGGGCGATGAAATCATCCTGTTGCAACAGGTCGGCGAGGGGGAAAACGGCAGTCATGATCGATCACCCAAAGTAAATAAAAAACGGGTCGGCGCGGGTTATTCCGTCGCGTCGATGGCGGCCTTGTAGGCGGCGGCGTCCAGCAGTTTGCCCACATCGGCGGCGTTGGCGGGCGCGAGTTTGAACAGCCAGGCGGCGTAGGCGTCCTGCTTGCTGGACTCCGGCGCAGCGACCACGGCTACATTGATGGCGGTCACAGTTCCGGCTACGGGCGCGTAAACGTCCGCAGCGGCCTTGACGGATTCCAGCACCACGCCAGCTTCTTCCGCCGCCAGCGTCCTGCCGACTTCCGGCAACTCCACAAAAACCAGATCGCCCAGCAACTCCTGCGCGTGGTCGGTAATGCCTACGGTCAGCGCGCCATCGGCCTCAACGCGCACCCATTCGTGGGTGGGCGTGTATTTCAGTTCG
>JAIRZG010000020.1 GCA_031267345.1 Zoogloeaceae bacterium | reverse complement strand
CTTTAGGGCGGTGGGAGCCTACCCCGCCCTAAAGGGCGGGGTTTCAGGCGACCGTTTTGGGAGGGGAGAGAAACCCCTTCCAAAACACGTTAGACCGACAGGACTGAAGGCCTGTCGCTAATTTCTTGCTCGTAAAACCTCATTTTTTTCAAAGGCTTATGGATTCCCGCTTGCGGGTTATCCAGCGTTTTCCGGAAGCCGCGAAATTACTCCGCCTCCGGCGCTTTGACCAGCACTTCCCGACCGCCGCGCCCATCCACGGCAGAGACCAGACCGGCGCGTTCCATGGCTTCAATAAAGCGCGCGGCGCGGTTGTAACCGATGCGCAACTGGCGCTGCACCAACGAAATGGAGGCGCGGCGGCTTTTCAGCACCACTTCCACCGCCCGGTCATACATGGGATCGCTTTCCACGTTCTCGCCGCCTTCCTCGCCGCCGCCCGCGTCATCACCGTCATCCGGACTGCCGACAAGGACATCGGGGATATATTCCGGCTCGCCGATCTGTTTCAGGTGTTCCACCACGCGATGCACTTCGTCATCGGCGACGAACGCGCCATGCACCCGCACCGGATAGCCGGTTCCGGGCGCAAGGTAAAGCATGTCCCCCTGTCCGAGCAGGTTTTCCGCGCCCATTTGATCCAGCACGGTGCGCGAATCGATTTTGCTGGAAACCTGAAAGGAAATGCGCGTCGGAATGTTCGCCTTGATCAGGCCCGTGATCACATCAACGCTGGGACGCTGCGTCGCCAGCACCAGATGCAGACCCGCCGCGCGCGCCTTTTGCGCCAGGCGGGCAATCAGTTCTTCCACCTTTTTGCCCACCACCATCATCAGATCCGCCAACTCGTCGATGACCACCACGATATACGGCAGCACGGTCAGCGGTTCCGGCGATTCCGGCGTCAGCGTGAACGGGTTGGGCAGCGATTCGCTGCGCTTTTTCGCCTCGCGGATTTTGCTGTTGAATCCGGCCAGATTCCGCACGCCCAGGGCGCTCATCAGCTTGTAGCGCCGTTCCATCTCGCCCACGCACCAGTTCAAGGCATTGGCGGCCTGACGCATATCCGTGACCACTGGCGCGAGCAGATGCGGAATGCCCTCGTAAATGGAAAGCTCCAGCATTTTGGGATCGATCAGAATCAGGCGCACGTTTTCCGGTTCGGACTTGTACAGCAGCGACAGAATCATGGCATTCACCCCGACGGACTTGCCCGATCCCGTCGTCCCCGCTACCAGCAGATGCGGCATTTTGGCGAGATCCGCCACTACCGGCAGGCCGCCGATGTCCTTGCCCAGCGTGATGGTCAGCGGACTGGCCAGATCATTCCAGACCTTGCTGGCGATGATTTCCGAAAGTTTGACGGCCTGACGGCGGGCGTTGGGTAATTCCAGCGCCATACAGGATTTACCGGGTACGGTTTCCACCACGCGGATGGACACCAGCGCCAGCGCGCGCGCCAGATCGCGTCCCAGATTGACAATCTGCGCGCCTTTGACGCCGGTTGCCGGTTCGATCTCGTAACGGGTGATCACCGGCCCCGGCAGCGCCGCCAACACCTTGACCTGTACGCCGAACTCCGCGAGCTTCCTTTCAATCAGGCGGGAAGTGAATTCCAGCGTATCCGCCGCCACGCTCTCGCCCTGTGTGGACGCGGCGTCCAGCAAATGCAGGGGCGGCAATTGACCGCCCGCCAGCGCTTCCGGAAAGAGCGCGGATTGCTTTTCCCGTCCGATGCGTTTTTCCGCCTTGCCCGAAACTTTTTCCACGGGCGCGGATGGCTCAATCCATAGCGGCTCTTTCAATTCTCCGCGCCGCTTTTCCTGTTCCACTACGGCATCCCGCTGCTCCGCCACGCTCCTGCCGATACGCTGATCCTGCCACCGTTCGTAACCCGCCAGCGCCCACAGATACACCCGCTCCAGCGCCGCGCCCAGCCGCTCGAAAAACCACAGCCAGGACATGCCGACAAAAACGCTCCAGCCTACCGCCATCGTCACCAATAACAACAAGGTCGCGCCGGTATGCCCCATGAGCGCGCTTCCCCGCGCCGCGACTTCCTGCCCGGCAATGCCGCCGGGATGACCGGGCAGCGTCAAGGCATATGCGTGAAAGCGCAAGGCTTCCAGCGCGGAACTGGCGAACAGCAAGAGGAAGAAGCCAATGATCGCCAGATAAAAGGCGCGGCGATCCTGTCCTTTTGTTTTGGCTGCTCCGCGTTCGCCTGTTTTTTCCCGCGCTTCCGCTATTTTCGGCATTCCCGGCCCGTTCAGCCGTCGGTAGCCCCACCAGACGAACATCAGGCACAACACGATCCACCACCAGGCCGAAAGGCCGAAGACATACAGCAGAATATCCGATACCCACGCTCCGGCGCGTCCCGCCGGATTCAGGACAACCGCATCGCCCGTCGCATGTGACCAGGACGGATCTTCCCTGTGATAGCCCCACAAGGACATGCCCAGAAACAGCGCCAACGCGCCGACCAGCAGCCAGCGGGACTCCTGCAACAAAAAGCCTATTTTCTCCGGCAAAGGGTTGGAAGCTGCTTCCGGTTTGCGGGAAGAAGTCGCCATGAACACACACTCCACATCAGTTTGTCGCGCGTTATCCGGGGTACGGACAAAACGCGAACGCTTGCATTGCAACAAATCGGGCGAACATTATAAAGCGGGTCCTTCGACGCCCTACGGCGTGGCGGGGCGGTAGAGCAGGGCGCGAATGTTCATGTCCAGCGGCAGGGCGTAATCCACGGCAGCGAGCGCGATGTTGGTTTCGATCTGGGTCAGTTTCAGGTTGATATAGACCCGATCCGCGCCTTCCGTGTAAGTGCCGATAATCAACGCCTGCGCGTTGTGCTGTTGGGCGATGTCGCGGATTTCGCGGGTAAGCATCAGTTCGCCTTCATGCCGTTTCATGTAGAGCTTCTGGCGGACTTTGAGTTCCACCACCTTGTGCCCCTGTTGCGCGAGACGCGCGCCCAGTTGCTCGGAAATCAGGCGACCCAGCGGCGAGGATTCTTCCAGCGCGTTGATATTGACCAGGGTTGCGATAATGACTGGATGCTGCGGCGACAGCGATTCGCCCGCCTGGGTGATCAGCGCGTCGGCAGCATGGTAACTGGCGGCAATCAGTTCGCTCTGGGCGACGCTGTTGTAGGAAACGGGACGATAACTTTTCTGCCGGGGCGCGCAGGCGGAAAACATCGACGCAATCAGAAGGAGCAGGAAAAAGCGGCGCATGGTCAAAGGGATCAGGAAGGGTCGCCCACCAGGGGAAGCGGCGCGGTGCGCGTCGGCAACGGGGTCCTGCTTTGGCAGGGACGCCCCAGGGAGCAGATTTCCTGCTCATACAGCAGCAGGTCGGCGCCGCCCACATAATAAACGGTGCTGCTGCGCGCCGCGTAACGCTTGCCGTCCAGCACGGAAAGGGTGACGATAATCTCGCTGCGCTCATATGGCAAAACCGCCGCGCGCCCGCTCTC
>JAIRZG010000242.1 GCA_031267345.1 Zoogloeaceae bacterium | reverse complement strand
AATTCTGCACAAGGTGGTTGAAGTAGTAAGTTCCGGTCTGCTCGGGCAGATCGTCGGCGTCATGGGCAGCGCCGTCTTCTACAAGCCGGACAGCGACGGGTATTACGACGGCCCGAACGCCTGGCGTCGAGAACCGGGCGGCGGCCCGATCCTGCTCAACCTGATTCACGAAGTCGGCAACCTGCGCGCGATGGTCGGCGAGATCGTCGCCGTGCAGTCCTTCACCTCGAACGCCACACGCGGATTCAACGTCGAAGACACGGCGGCGATCAACTTCCAGTTCGCCAACGGCGCGCTCGGCAGTTTCCTGTTATCCGACGCCGCCGCCAGCCCGCGAAGCTGGGAACAGACCTCACAGGAGAACAAACAATACCCGACCTACCCCGACGAAGATTGCTATACGATCCTCGGCAATCGCGGCTCGCTGGCCGTACCCACTATGCGCCTGAAGTATTACAAGCAGGACGGGGATCGCTCCTGGTACAATCCGTTTCGTTGCGAGACACTTTATGTTGAGCGCAAGGACCCTCTGGCCGAACAGATTGCCCATTTTGCCGCCGTCATTCGCGGCGAAGCCGAACCGCTGGTCTCGGCGCGCGACGGCTTGCAGAACCTGCGCGTGACGGAAGCCGAATCCGGTCAGAAGGCGCTGGAAATCGGCATGGAAGCCCTGCGCGTCGGCACGCCGTTTCATGTGGCGCTGCTCGACTGGCAGATGCCGGACATGGACGGGATTGAAACCGCCCGGCGACTGCGCGAAACCCTGCGCGACTACTGTCCGACGATTGTCATGATCACCGCCTACGGGCGGGAAGAAGTGCTGCATCTCGCCGCGCGCGCGGGCATCCACAATGTGCTCATCAAGCCGGTCAACGCTTCTTTGTTGTTCGATGAAATGACGCGCATTCTGGCCAATCCCGACACAGGCAATGTCACGGCGGCGGAAGACGCGGCAGTGGAGCGTACCGGAAGTGTGGGCAGTACGCTGGGCGCGGGTCTGGAAGCCATTGCCGGCGCGCGCATCCTGCTGGTGGAAGACAACGATCTCAATCAGCAGGTGGCCTGCGAAATTCTCCAGGACGCCCAATTCCAGGTGGATGTGGCGGGCGACGGCGCGGCGGCGCTGGAATGGGTGCGGCGGGCAAGCCAGCCCTATGACATGATTTTCATGGACGTGCAGATGCCGGTCATGGATGGAATGGAAGCTACGCGGCAATTGCGGGCGATGGGGCATGTGCTGCCCATTGTCGCCATGACCGCCAACGCCATGCCCGGCGACCGCGAACGCTGTCTGGAAGCGGGCATGAACGACCATTTGCCCAAACCCATAGAGCCGGAACAGTTGCGTGTCATGCTGTTGCGCTGGATACGCCCCGACGCGGCGCGCGCGCAACGCGTGGCGCAGGAAAAACGCCACGCCGCAGAGAAGGACGCGCCGCCGCAGGTGACGTTGCCACACCTGCCCGGCCTGAATCTGGAAGACGGCTTGCGGCGGGTGTTGGGCAAGGCGCGGCTCTACCGCGATTTGCTGGAAAAATTCCTCATGAATCAGGCGGAAACGCTGTCTGCCCTGCGCGCGGCGCTGGCGAAGGATGATCGAACGCAGCTTGCCCGTCTGGCGCATACCCTGAGAGGCGTGGCGGGCAATATCGGCGCGACGGAAATTTCCGCCTGCGCCGCGCGTCTGGAATCCATCTGCCGCGCGATGCAGGGCGCGGAACGAAGCGGGCGCGAGCATCTGACCCTGAAAGATTGTCTGGCTGAACTCGAAGGCGCGCTGTCGCCCTTCATGACGGAATTGCGCCGTTTCTTCCTCGAACACGCGGCGGCGGACGCCGAAGCCGTCGCCGCCGCGGTGCAAACGGACGCCCGTTCTCCGCATGTCGCCGCGCTGCTGAAGCGGCTGGCGGATCTGCTGGCGGAAAGCGACGCCGAGGCGCTGGATGTGCTGGAAACGGAAAGCGCGACCCTGCAAGCCGTATTCGGCGCGGAATTCACCGCTTTTGCAAAAAGTCTGCAAACCTTTGATTTTGATGAAGCGTACCGTAAACTGGCGCGGCATCTGTCACCGGAGCATAAAAATGCCAATCTATCCTGACCTCAAGTACAGGCACACCGTTCTGGTCGTAGACGACACGGCGGACAACCTCACCCTGATGAGCAACCTGCTGAAAGAAGTGTATCGCGTCAAACTCGCCAGCAGCGGCGAAAAGGCTTTGCGGATCGCGCTGGCGGAAAATCCGCCCGATCTCATCCTGCTCGACATCATGATGCCGGAAATGGATGGTTATCAGGTCTGCGCGCAACTCAAGGCGCAGGAGGCCACGCGCAATATTCCGGTCATTTTCCTGACCGCCAGCAACGCCCAGGAAGACGAACAGCATGGTTTTGAACTGGGCGCGGTGGATTACATCACCAAGCCGATCAATCCCTCCATCTTCATGGCGCGGGTGGCGACGCAATTGCGGCTCAAGGCCAGCGCCGACTTTTTGCGCGACAACGCCGCCTATCTGGAAAGCGTGATCGAGCAACGCACCCGCACCATCCAGTCCGTGCAAGATGTCACCATCCGCATGATGGCCTCCCTGGCGGAAACGCGCGACAACGAAACCGGCAACCATATTTTCCGCACCCAACGCTATATCCGGGTAATTGCCCGCTGCCTGCAAAATCATCCGCGCTTTCAGCGTTATCTGGGCGACGCGACCATTGACACCCTCTACAAATCCGCGCCGCTGCACGACATCGGCAAAATCGGCATTCCGGATCGCATCCTCCTGAAACCGGGCAAACTGACGCCGGACGAGTTTGAAATCATGAAAACGCATACCAATCTGGGCAGCGATGTCATCGCGGGCGCGGAAGCGCAGGTGGGCGAAGTTGTTGGTTTTCTCGCCTGCGCGCGCGAGATTGCCTATTCACACCATGAAAAATGGGATGGCAGCGGTTATCCACAAGGGCTTTCCGGCGATGACATCCCTATTTCCGCCCGCCTCATGGCGTTGGCGGATGTCTATGACGCTCTCATCAGCCGCCGCATCTACAAACCGCCCATGACCCACGCCGACGCCCGCCACATCATCCTCCAGGGGCGCGGCCAACACTTTGACAGCGACATCGTGGATGCCTTTCTGCAATGCGAAGAAGAATTCATCACCATCGCCGCCCGCTTTGAAGACAAGGCGCAACAGGGATCAGAAGTCAGGGAAGGAGAAAAAGCCCTGCCATCCCCTTGAAAAACGGGAATGACGAATTTCGACTTGTTCAGGAGTTTCCAGGAATATTTTTGCATATGCCCTGAAAATTTAACTATCCTTGATTTGTCATATCCTGTATTCTGTCCCCCGTCATAATATTCTGTCGGGGTCGAGATGCTGTCGCGTTTTCTTGTCACGGGGGGTTGCCTTCTTTTTCTGGCGGCGTGTACCGCGCCCGCGCCGCGCGATCCGATGAAAGGACATTTGAGCGCGGAAATGACCTCGACAAGCGTTCCGACGCCATCGTCCGCCTCCATCCCACAACCTGTATGGCATACGCTGGCGCTGGCGCCGCCCGTAGCGCCTGTTCCGACCGAAACCTATAGCGTGGTGGTGCATGATGTGCCGGTGCAGGATTTGCTCTTTGCGCTGGCGCGGGACGCAAAACTCAATGTCGACATTCACGCCGGACTTTCCGGCAGGGTAACGCTGAACGCCATCGAGCAGACTTTGCCGCAGTTGCTCTCCCGCATCGCGCGACAGGTTGACCTGCGCTTCGAGATGGACGGATCCAATCTGATCGTCATGCCAGATACGCCTTTCCTGCGGCACTACACGGTCGATTACGTCAATATGAGCCGCGCCGTAGCAAGCGAGGTGGCGACCAATACGCAGATTACTTCCGGCGCGGGCTATGCGTCATCGAATGGCGCGGAGAGTCTGGCGTCTTCGCCTTTGGGCAATGGCAACATTTCTTCGACGCGTGTGGAAAATCTCTCGCGCAACCTGTTCTGGGAATCGTTGGAACAGAACATCAAGGACATCCTGCGCGAGACCGACCGGCTTTTCCCGGACGCAGATGCCGCAACGGACGTGGCGTTTTCCGGCGCGGCGCCGGATGCAACAACGGCGGCAAGACCGCGCGCCGAACGGCAATCCGCCGCCGCAACGCGAACGGTCGCGCCGCGTCCGAATTTCCGTGAAGCGGCGGCGGTCATCGTGAATCCGGAAAGCGGCGTGCTGGCGGTGCGCGCGACCGGACGGCAGCATGAGCGCATTCAGGCGTTCATCGATCAGGTGGCGAACGCGGCGCGGCGGCAGGTAATGATAGAGGCCACCATTGTGGAAGTGGAACTGGGCGAAGGCTACCAGCAAGGCATAGAATGGAGTCGCGTCTGGGCGGAGGGCGACAAGACCTTTTCCCTTGCGCCCGCTTCGCCCGCCTCCGCACTGCCGCCCGCCATGACGCCTTTTGCCTTGCGCTACGCGCATGACACGCCGTTATCCGTCACCCTGAACCTGCTCCAGTCTTTCGGCGCGACCCGTGTGCTTTCCAGTCCCCGTCTTGCGGTGCTGAACAACCAGACCGCATTATTGAAGGTGGTGGAAAACGTGGTGTATTTCAGCATCCGCGCGGATGTCACGGCGGGCAACAGCAACAGCAATCCTCTGGTGGCCTATACCTCGACGCCGCAGACGGTTTCCGTCGGGCTGGTCATGAGCGTAACGCCGCAAATCAGCGAAGGCGATCAGGTGATTCTCAATGTGCGTCCCAGCATTTCCAGCATTGTCGGCATGGTGAAAGACCCGAATCCGGATATTCCCGCGAACGTCGCCAATGAAATTCCGCAGATTCGCACCCGCGAGATTGAGTCGGTGTTGCGACTATCCAGCGGCGAGATTGCCGTGCTGGGCGGGTTGATGGAAGACCGCGTGGATTACAAAACCGGGCGCATCCCGCTGTTGGGGCAGATTCCGCTGGCGGGCGACCTTTTGTCTTCGCACAATGACGCTGTCAAAAAATCGGAACTGGTCATTTTCCTGCGTCCGCTGGTCATCCGCGAACCAGGGCTGAACGGGGATTTCGCCGGTCTGAAACCCTGGCTGCCGGACGCCGGTTTTTTTGCCGCGCCCGCGCCGGGGCATGTGGATTGGCGCAGGGAATAAGCGGGTTTTTCCGAATGTCCGACCACATGGCGTCTCCTTTATCCGCTTCCGCTGCCGCGTTGGGCGACGCCCTGTTGACGACGGGATTGCTTTCGCCCGATCTGTTGCGTATCGCGCGGCTGGAACAATTGAAAAGTGGTCTGTCGCTGGAAAAGCAGTTGGCAGCGCTGGGTTTTGTGACGGAGACGGCGCTGCGCGACACGCTGTCGGCGAATCTGGGCAAGGCCAGCGTGGATTTGGCGCATGTCATGGCGGATGCCGCCGCTCTGGCCTTGCTGCCCAAAGCAGTGGCGCAGGCGGCGCATGTGTTGCCGTTGTATTACGACGCCGAACAAAATCGCATGACCCTGGCGGTCGCCGATAGTCACGACCTGCCGGGGCAGGACAAGGTGCAGGAATTCCTGCGCGGACGACTGGGCGCGGCGGTGCGTCTGGAAACCCTGCTCGCCGAGGCTTCGGAAATTGCGGCGGCGATCGACCGTTATTACGGTTACGCGCTTTCCATTGACGGCATTGTGGCGGAAATCGAAAGCGGTGACGCGGGAACGGCGGTGGCGCCCGCGCAGGAATTCAGCCAACCGGTGGTGCGTCTGATCGACGCCATTCTCACCGACGCCGTCAAGGAGGGCGCGTCGGATATTCACTTCGAGCCGGAAGAAAATTTTTTGCGTATCCGCTATCGGCAAGACGGCATCCTGCGGCAAATCCGCGCCCTGCACAAAAGCTGCTGGAGCGCCATGTGCGTGCGGCTGAAGGTGATAAGCGGCATGAATATCGCGGAGACGCGCGCACCGCAGGATGGGCGCGTCACTTTTTCCGTTTCCGGGCGTCCGGTGGATTTTCGCGTCTCCAGCCAGCCTACCCTGCACGGGGAAAACTTCGTGTTGCGTGTGCTGGATCGACAAAAGGGCATTGTGCCGCTCGCCGAACTGGGCATTTCCGACACCGCGCAAGCCCTGCTGGCGAGGCTGCTCGCCCGACCGGAAGGCGTCATCCTGCTTACCGGCCCCACCGGTTCCGGCAAGACCACCAGCCTGTACGCGATTTTGAACCAGGTCAATTCCGAACGCATCCACATCATGACCCTGGAAGACCCGGTGGAATACCCGTTACCGATTGTCCGCCAGACCAGCATGAGCGACGCCCTGCGCATGGACTTCGCCAACGGCGTTCGCGCCATGTTGCGGCAGGATCCGGATGTGATTCTGGTGGGCGAAATCCGCGACGAAGACACGGCGGTCATGGCCTTTCGCGCCGCCATGACCGGACATCAGGTGTTCGCCACCCTGCACAGCAATTCCGCCGTGGGCGCGCTGCCGCGACTGATGGACATTGGCGTGACGCCGGAAATTCTCGCGGGCAACCTGATCGGCGTCATTGCCCAACGCTTGCTGCGCCGCCTCTGTCCGCACTGCAAAGAGGCCATTGTCGCCACGCGCGGGCAATGCCGTCTGCTCGGCTGGCCGGAGAATGAGGCCGCGCCGCAGATTTATCAGCCGATCGGCTGTGAACGCTGCCATTTCACCGGTTATCGGGGGCGGCTGCCGATTATGGAGATCCTGCGCGTGGATGGCGACATGGACGAACGCATCGCGCGTCGCGCCACCGCCAACGAGCTGTTGCGCCATGCGCGGCAACAGGGTTTTTGCACCCTGGCGGAAGCA
Source organism: Zoogloeaceae bacterium (assembly GCA_031267345.1). Taxonomy (GTDB): domain Bacteria; phylum Pseudomonadota; class Gammaproteobacteria; order Burkholderiales; family Rhodocyclaceae; genus Azovibrio. The sequence continues at coordinate 10,497 of JAIRZG010000242.1, read as the reverse complement.
GGCGTCGCCCAGGTGCTTGTCGGCGCGACGGCGCTGGACGAACTCGCGCGGGTCGTGGATTTGAGCGACAGGATGTAGGCGCATGCGCTATCGCTATCTGGCCATCAACGCAAGCGGCGAGCGCGTCGGCGGTACGCTGGAGGCCGCGACTTCCGGCGAACTGGAAAGCCGTCTGGCGCGAATGGGTCTGGATCTGGTGCGCGAACAGGCCGGATACGGCGCGTCTTTCGTCGCCTGGCTTGGGGGAACATCGGGACGACGGAGGGTTGTCCCGCGTCAGGAATTGCTCAATTTCTGGTTTCAGTTGAAGGAATTGCTGCGCGTCGGCGTTCCCTTGCAGGAAGCCCTGCGCGACCTTCATGCCGCGTATGCGGAGGCAGGCGAACAAAACATGTGGCGCGTCATCGGCGCGTTACTGGAAGGCATTGCCGCCGGACAAACCCTGTCGCAAGCCATGCAGACGGAGCAGGACAATAGCGGCGTGTTTCGTCCGCTGTTCATCCGTCTGATGCAGGCGGGCGAAGCGGCGGGCGATCTGGCGCGCGTCATGGAAGACATCATCGCCGCTCTGAAATACGAAGACGATCTGCGCCGTAAAACGCAAAAACTGCTGATTTATCCGGCCTTTGTCAGCGTCATTATCGTTGCCGCCAGCCTGTTTCTTTTTCTTTACCTCGCGCCGCAACTCAAGATGTTTTTGCGGCAAATGGGCGAGACGCTGCCGTTTTATACGCGGGCGCTGTTCGCGGTCGCGGACCTGTCGGGACGTTACGGACTGCAATTGTTGGCGGGAATTGTTCTGGGCGCGCTGGCATTGCGAACTTGGCTTGCCCATTCCGCCGCCGCCCGTCTGTATCGGGACGGGCTGCTGCTGCGTTTACCTATTATTGGCGCGGTATTGCAGAAGGTCGCGTTGTCGCGGTTTGCGGGCGCGTTTGCCCTGCTTTACGCGGCAGGTGTTCCGGTGCTGACGGCGCTCGCCGCCACCCGCGACATTGTTGGCAATCGCGCCATCCGGCGCGCGTTATCCAGGGCGGAAGACGCCATCCGCGAAGGTCGCCCTTTAAGCGCCGCCTTTGCCGACAGCGGATTTTTTCCGATCTTTGTCGTACGGATGCTGCATGTCGGCGAAAACACCGGCGCGCTGGATGTCGCGCTGGAAAACTTGCGTTACTTTTATCAGCGCGATGTCGACCTGGTCGTCGAACGCGCCGAACGTCTGATCGAGCCGGTGCTCACCCTGCTGTTGGGGGCGCTGCTGGGCTGGATCATGCTGGCCTTTCTCGGCCCCGTTTACGACGCCATCAGCCATGTTGCGTTTTAATCGCCGCTCCCGCCGTCTGCTGCTGCTGGAAAGCGGCGGCGCGCGCCTCTACGTCCGCCTGTCGCGCGCGCCGGAGAGCGTCAGGGAAGTAGCGCGTTTTACGCCGGATAGCGCAGGGCGGCAAGCCTTGTCCGTAGCGCTGGAAAAAACGCCCGAAGAACCTGTGGCGCTGCTCGTCAATCTGCCGGAAGAAGGACATGTTCGGGAGAACATTCCCCGTTTGCGCGGCGGTGAAAGAAGCGCGATGATCAAGCGCCGCCTGCGCCAGCATTTCGGCGACAATCCTTTTGTCATGGCTGTCGCGCAAGGGGAAGTCGTCGGTCAGCGGCGGGAAGAGCGTCTGCTGCTCACTGCCCTGCCTTGCGCGCCGTTACAGGCGTGGCTTGCCGCCTTGCGGCAAACGCCGATTATCGGCATTTATGGCGCGCCGCAGATGATGGCGGAGTGGCTGCAACGCGAAGCGCGTCTGCCGTCCGCCGCCTTGTTGCTCAGTCTGCATCCTCATGCCCTGCGCCAGACCTTGATGCAGAACGGGCGCGTCCTGTTTTCGCGCTTGAGTCCCGCGCCGGAGGGCGAAGAGAAAAACCTCTGGATTGCCGAAGAAACCGCGCGGCTCTACGCCTATCTCGCCCACCAGCAATATGTCGAATCCGGCGTTTCCCTGCCGGTTTGCCTGCTGGCGGCAACGCCGGACGCCGAACTTGCCGCCGCCTTCGCGCATTCCGGCATGACGCCGCTGACCCTGCAACCCCTGGCATGGAAAAAACCGCCCACAGTCGAAGCCTCCGGCGTTGACGCGCTGCTGCTCGCCTGCCTTGCCGCGCGACCGCTGCGTCAGGATTACGCGCCCGCCGCCCTGCGCCAGCAGTATCTTCTGCCGAAACGCCGCCGTTTGCTGCTGGGCGCGGGCGTATTGTTCCTGCTGACGGGCGTCTGTTCCGGCGGCATGGATATGCTGGCCGCCCGTGACCTGCGCGCCCGAAACAACACCACACATCTGGAAGTCGCGCGTCTGGAGGCAGAGGCGCAGGCTTTGTTGCGGACGAAACCGGAACTGTCCGCTTTCCCGCGCATCGACATCAACGACGCACATAAAATGCTTGACGAATACGCGCGTTACCCCGCCGGACGTTCGCCGGAAATCATGCTGGAAGCCCTGCAACAGCTTGCCGACGCGCTGGATCGCCATCCCGGCGTTCATCTGGAAAAACTGCGCTGGCAGGCGGCGGAAAAAACCCTGAACCTGCAAGGTTACGCCACCGGTGCTGACTTTGCCCGCTTTCTCCGCCATCTGGCGCGCATGAACATGAATTACGAAAACCGGCAAACGCCGGAAGACGCGCCAATCCCCTCGCCAGAGGCAACGGGCGCGGCCTTTGATCTGGCGCTCCATCTGGAGTCGGCGTCATGACGCCCGTCGCCAAATCCATCATTCAGGCCGCATTGCTGGCGCTTTTGCTGGCCGCGCTGGGCGCGGGCCTTGCCGGGTTCGGGCAGCAGGAACGCCAACGCGCGAGCCTTGAAGCGGAACAGTCCGCCGCGCTTCTGAATGCGGCGCGCGCCCGTCTGTACGCGCTGCAAGACCCGGAAGTCGAACGTCTCGCCACGCAATGGGCGGAACTTTCCGCGCAGGGTTTTTTTGCCGCCACCACGCCGGAATCCCTCGCTGCCCGCCTGCAAGCCGTGCGTATTGCGCTGGGTCTGGTGGAAACGCGCCCCGTCTTTTCGCCCCCGCAACGATGGGGCGACGGCGCGACGCAATTGTGGCAGAGCGAACTGAACCTCGAATTGAGTCTGAATCACGAACAGGAATTCGTCGATTTCTGGCGCGTCCTCGCATGGCCTGGCCCCCTGCGCGTTACCGACTGCGCCCTGGAACGCAACCCCGCCCGCGATCCCCTGCCTCGCCCCGCCCCCAACCTCAAGGCGGCTTGCCACCTGCAATGGCTGGCGGGAAGCCAGCCGACAAGAGACAGGGAACCGTAAAACCGGTCTTGCCTTCGCCCGCCAAGGCTTTCCCGCTCCATAGCGCGGACACGTCTGAAATCCGCGACACGGCAAAACCCGGTTCAAGGTCAATTTTCCAGTAGAATTACCGTTCTGGATTTCCTCACATCCCCCCGGAGCGCCACATGGAAAAACATCATTACCGCGTCACCCTTGAAGAACTGAACGCCGCTACGCCTGAAAATCCCGCCCGACAGTTGCAGTTCGACTTCGGCAATCATGACGATGTTTTTGTCATTCTTGAGCGTTTGGGCCAGCGCAGCGACCTTGCCGCGCAGGAAATTCCCGTGCTGGTTCTGGGGCTTAAGCTCTTTGGCAAGGTGTTGATGGACAATAAAGAAAACGAACTGTTCTCCGCCTTCAAGCCGCATTTTGTCGAATTCATGAAGACATTGAAAAAGAGTACGCCAGCGAAAGCATAATGCTCGTTTACAACGCGGGAGAAATGGCAGGTATGGCGGGAAGGGAGACGGCGGCTTTGGGATCTTCGATGACGATTTCAAGGTACGGCGTCGGGTGGAGGCTCAAACCGTTTCGATTTCCTCGAAATAGTCTGAATCCAGGCGTTTGATTTCGAGTTTGCGCTTCACGGAAACGCCGACATTGTATTCAATTGCCAGTTTGGCAAGTTCGAGACCGTCAATGAGTCTGACATGTCGATCCCGGACTTCACCAGCGGCTCGCCGTGCGGGATCACTATAATTGCTCGTGGTGACAAACACGCCACGTGTCGCGCCGCGCCGAGTCATCGCGCCGATGAAAGCGTCGATGGCGGGCGAGCCAACCTGTCCCTGCCAGCGTTTGGCCTGGAGATAAATCCGGTCGAGATGCAGACGGTCTTCATAAACCATACCGTCGATGCCGCCATCACCCGTCTGTCCGGTCACTTCACCCACGCCGTAATACAGCGCCTTCACCAATTCCACGACGAAGACCTCGAAGCCACGCGGTGAAAGTGTTTTCAACCGCTCCAGAAACTCTTCGGCCAACGCGGTTTCCAATTCGCCAAAAGCCTTGTCGATACGCTCATCGGGTGTTTCGTCGTTGCAGGACTGCGGCGGAGTTTCGGGCAAGGGCGTTGCTTCGTCGCGCCTCCAACCGCCCCAACCTTGCTGAATCAAAAAAGCGCGGTCGAGAATGGGCGGCAGATTTCCAAATTGCTTTCGCCCAAAATCCGTGATGCGAAATACACCACGCTGAACGTTTTCCAACAAACCCGCCTTTTTCAAATCGTACTGCGCCCAACTCAAGCGATCCTTGAGCCGCGAACGCCCGCATTTGACCCTTTCGGCAAGGTCGGCCTCAGACAACGACAGTTTTTGTGCAATGGCGGCGGCGGCATCGTTCAGGCCGTAGGTGTTGCCATCGAGCTGCAATTCCAACAACGGCCTGCTGAGTTCGTAATATTTGGGCATCGTCATTTCAAACCTCCTCCTTCACCACTAGCACATCCTGCATGATGAGATATTGCAAATCCGACCCGTAGAACATTTCCAGCGCATCCGTCGGTGAACAGATCATCGGTTCGCCGCGACGGTTGAGCGAAGTGTTCAGCACCACGCCGTTGCCGGTAAGTTTTTCCAGTTCCTGCATCAGGTCGTAATAGCGCGGGTTGAATGCGCGGCGCAAGACCTGGGCGCGGGAAGTGCCGTCTTCGTGCACCACTTCCGGCACACGGGTTTTCCAGTCGTCGTTCACTGCAAAGGTGAAGGTCATGAAGGGCGCGGGGTGGTCGATTTTGAACATCTGCGGGCCGACCGTATCCAGCATCGAGGGGCAGAAGGGACGCCAGCGTTCGCGGAACTTGATTTGCGCGTTGATACGGTCAGCGACGCCCTTGACGCTGGGACAGCCGAGAATGGAGCGCCCGCCCAAGGCGCGCGGGCCGAATTCCATACGCCCCTGAAACCAGGCGACGGGGTTGCCGTCGGCGAGGATGCGGGCGATTTTTTCCGGCACGGCGTCGATTTTTTGCCAACGCAACTTCACTGCATGTTGCTTTTCGTGGCGGGCGATGGCGGCGATAACGTCTTCATTGGAGAATTCCGGGCCAAGATAGACATGCTCCATTTTCTCCACGGCAACGCCCATCTGTTGCGAAACATAAGCCGCCGCGCCTACCGCCGTGCCCGCGTCGGAAGCGGCGGGTTGCACGTAGAGTTCACTGACTTCCGGACGGGCGATGATTTTCTGGTTCAATTTCACATTCAGGGCGCAACCGCCCGCGAAAGCGATTTTTCCGGTTGCGCGCAAAATGTCGCCCAGATAATAGTCCATCATTTCCAGCGACAGCTTTTCAAACAGCGCTTGCATACTGGCGGCATAGTGAATGTACGGTTCATCGGCAATATCGCCCTCGCGCTTCGGCCCCAGCCATTCCACCAGTCTGGGCGAAAAATAATAGCCCTTGCCTTTTTCCTTGTAGCGTTTGAAGCCGATTACGTTGGCGTAGTCGGTGTTGATGACGAGTTCGCCCTGCTCAAATTTCGCCAGCCGCGAAAAGTCGTAGCGCGTGGCGTCGCCGTAAGGGGCCATGCCCATGACCTTGAATTCGCCGTCAAGCATGTCAAACCCCAGATATTCGGTGAGCGCCCCGTAGAGGCCGCCCAGGGAATCGGGATCGTAGAATTCCTTGATTTTGTGGATTTTGCCGTGCTCGCCCCAACCGAAAAAAGTGGTGGCGTACTCACCCTTGCCGTCAATGCCGAGAATCGCCGTTTTTTCCGTAAAGCCGGAACACAGATAGGCGCTGGCGGCATGCGCCAGATGGTGCTCCACCGCTTCGACGCGCGTTTTTTTGAGATTGAAGCCCAGTTGCGTGAGACACCATTCAATGCGTTTTTTGTAGCGATTGAACCGGCGATTACCGGTAAAAATGGCATCCAGCGCGCGATCCGGCGCGTAGGCGTAGCGGCGGGCGTAATGCCAGCGCGCGCTTTCAGAAAGGCTGATCGGCGCGAAGGGAATGGCGACGACATCGACTGCGGCGGGCGTTATCCCCGCCTGCGCCAGACAAAACTTCGCCGCCTCGTAAGGCATCCGGTTTTTGGCGTGTTTTTCGCGCACAAAACGTTCTTCTTCGGCGGCGGCAACGAGCTTGCCGTCAATGTACAGGGCGGCGGAAGGGTCATGGCTGACCGCGCCGGAAAGGCCAAGTATGGTGGTCATGTCAGAGGTCGGGAATCAGTAAAAGCCGTTTTCGCGGACGGGGCAGTGTTGGCGAAAAGCCGCTTGCCGTCAAGTTTCTTGTCTTTGCGTGTTCATCCAAAGCAAAAAATGGCGGCGCTCCGGTTTGGCGGCAACGCAGGAGGAAGCCTTGAACGGAATCCGTGATGTTGTCGCCGATGTGGTTCAGGACATGCGGGCTTCAGGAGAAACCGTTCCGGAGCTTTTGTCCGAACGTCGCTACAGCGGGGAGTTTCGGGTACGCATTCCACCCGAAGTTCACCGCGCCCTCGCTTTACAGGCAGCAGAACAACACGTCAGCCTGAATCGTCTGGCAAGCGCAAAACTGGCTTCTGTGTAACTGCCATCGCCATGCTTGAACGCGCCCTCGCCGCGCTGTTGCACGAAAGCAAGCGGAACGCGACACCAACCGGGGCAGTAACTCGTATTGAACGATGTTTCAACGTCGCAGAAATTGTGCGGGTCGATTCGTATTCATCAGTGGGCATTATGGTGTTTGGCTGAATCTTCATCATGCCGGAAACGGCCGCCCGCGCCCGTTTCTTACGCTGATAAAACAGCGTGGATCTTCGTAAAGCCGGCGTTTTGCAAGAGGTTCTCATATATTGTCGATACGTTTGTCGACCAATGCCAGATACTTTTCCGCAACGCAGCGAGGATCCATTTTTTCCAGTACGTCAGGTTTGAGACCCGGTGGCAATTTTCCGGTCAACCCTGCTGATATTTTTTCAGCAAGACGTTCAATATAATTACCCACAGGCGAAAGCGACACGATAACATCTTCCACGAAAAATTCATGGGCGGCGGGATAACCGGAAACAACAATTCTACATCCTAATGCACATGCTTCCACTGCCACATATCCCATTGCTTCCGTTATCGAAGGCAACACCAGCAATTTGGCATGGCGTATCCATGGATAGGGATTATTCAATAATCCCGTAAAATGCACCCTGTTTTGTAAGCCAAGCGTGTGGACGGCAATGCGCAAAGTTTTGATGGCAGAACCATCACCAACATAGACCAGATCGATATCAACGCTTAATGCGGCAAATGCCTGGAGTAATTCATGAATCCCTTTGTAAGTTACTATTCGTCCCACAAATACAATATAAGGACGGTTAATTTTCGGTGTAAATAATTTACTTGCACGTTCAATCTCACCGATGTTCAATGGATTGTAAATAACTTCTGTTACAGATAAGCCGATGTTTTGGGCGTCCTGCGCGACAACATTGCTGACGGACACGATGTAATGCGGGGGGGGGTATAATTTCATGCGAAAGAATGGAATGGATTGTTCCGGCAACAGGCCATTTGCGTAGACATTCTGGAGTTTCGTCGACGAAATTCTTGACAACCAAATCGATTTGATCCTGCCAACCAATAGTCATCAAGATTTTTTTAACTCGTCGATTGATTTCATCTTCTGCCCTTTGTTCATACCAATGAGTAAATATACGGTGTAATTGCAACCAACGCGAAATTCTCAGTACGAATTTGCTGCGTGCGCGTCCTGTATAAAATACTTTTTCACCATCGGGATGAATATCCGATTTCTTGCTGGTCACCAAAAAAACGACATCCGCGCCTGCCGCAAGAAAACCTGGCTGCATATGCAACAACCAAGTCACTACGCCAGAACATTTAAGATTTCCAGAAAGCAACAAAATTCTTTTCATTGTGAAATGGACTTCTATAGTTATAGAGCCTCTTGCAAAACTCCAATTTTACGAAGATTCACACTGTTTTATCAGCGTGAAAAATGGGCGTGGGCGGTCATTTCTGGCAGCAAGAAACTAGCGACAAGCCTTCAGGCCTGTCGGTCTAACGTGTTTTGGAAGGGGTTTCTCTCCCCTCCCAAAACGGTCGCCGAAACCCCGACCTTCAGGTCGGGGTTCGCTCCCACCTTTCTTACGGGCGGAGTTTCGAGCGGAGTTAGTTTTACGATGAAAATTCAGCCAAACACCATAACACCCGCCGACGAATACTAATCGATCCGCACAATTTCTGCAACGTTGTGTATTGGACCTGATATGGACTGTTTCCTTGCCCGGGTTGGGGCAGGTTTTACGCAGCCGTCGGATTTCGGTCACTACCTTGGCGGGCCACTGGCGTTTGCGTCTGTGCTCAGGCGCCCTGCTCAGGCGTGGGGAGGGCAGCCACATTTCCGCCTCCCCAGCCCGCCGTGACTGCCCAGTTGAACACTGTCCGGCGGCTGACCCTGAAGCATCCAGTGTGGCCCGAAGGCCGTGCTCACACCAAAAAGACGGTATGCGCCTACGCCGACGGGCTTTGGTTTCCTCTTTCATCTCCCGGCGTAGCGCATACGCCGACAGACGGTAGAATCCTTTCGCCCTTCAACCCGAGATCCTGTATCTGCATTTGCTCTGGTTTGTACGCGCCCATCGCTTCTCCGCATTGGCGGCTATTCCGTCTTTTGTTCCGGCGTTTCGATTTGTTTGGCGTTGGGCGCGACGTTTTCCTTGTCTACGTCTTTTATGCCATCTTTAAAACCCTTGATTGCGCCGCCCAGGTCTTGTCCGATGTTACGCAGTTTTTTGGTGCCGAACAGCAGCACGACGACCAGCAGGATAATCAGTAATTGCCAGATGCTTGGGGCCATGATGAAAAATCTCCTTAAGCTTTGTTGAGCATGGGGCCGACGGGCGTTGCGCCGCCGACGATGTGCAGGTGCAGGTGCGGCACTTCCTGTCCGCCGATTCTGCCCGTGTTAATGATAGCCCGAAAACCTTCTGGACTGCCGTTTTCTGTTGCAAGCCGCTGGGCGACGGACAACAGCCGCCCCAACACCGGTTCATCCGCCGCCGTTGTTTCGGCAAGCGAAGCGATATGCTTTTTCGGGATCACCAGAATGTGCGTGGGACGCAAGGGGTGAATGTCATGAAAGGCATACACCAGATCATCCTCGTACGCCTTGCCGGAAGGAATCTCGCCTTGGGCGATTTTGCAGAAAACGCAGTCGGTCATGATGAAGGTCTCTCGCAGGTTCAGGATTGGGGACGGGATGCTTTTTCCGTAATACCGGAAACGCCTTCGCGGCGCGTCAGTTCACGGCGCACGTCCTCAATGGAAAGGCCGTGAAACGCCAACAGCGCCAGCAGGTGAAACAGCACGTCGGCGGCCTCGTAGATGATTTCCGCAGGCTTGCCGTCCTTGCTCGCCATGATGAGTTCGACGCTTTCCTCACCGATTTTTTTCAAAATGGCGTCCGGCCCTTTCGCCAGCAGACGCGCGACGTAGGAAGTTTCCGGGTCAGCGGTTTTGCGCTCTTCAAGGGTTGCGGAAAGCCGCGCCAGAATATCGGTGTCAATACCAGGATTCAATTCGCGCATGGCTTTTTACCGTAAATGTCCTGCGGGTCTTTCAATATCGGGTCGATGTCGCGCCAGCCTTCGCCCGCAAGTTCGCGGAAAAAACAGCTTTCCCGTCCGGTGTGGCAGGCGATGCCGCCTTGCTGTTCAACCAGCAACAGCAGCGCGTCGCCGTCACAGTCGATGCGAATGGCGCGGATGCGCTGCACATGTCCGGATTCCTCGCCCTTTTTCCATAGCCGCCCCCGCGAACGCGACCAGTAAACAGCAACGCCTTCCTGCGCGGAAAGCCGCAAGGCTTCACGATTCATCCAGGCGAGCATCAGCACCCGCCCGGTTCCGGCATCCTGGGCAATGGCGGGAATCAGGCCGTTTTCGTCCCATTTCAGAAGACTGAGGGCAGAAGCTGAAAGGTTATTCGCAATCGGCGGCTGCGCCGTCGCATGATCAACGGTCATCCATCCTCCGTCCCCTGTCCTCTGACAAACGCACCTCGATGCCTTGCGCGGCCATGTATGCCTTGGCTTCGCGCACCGTGTATTCGCCAAAATGAAAAATGGAAGCGGCGAGCACGGCGTCGGCGCGACCCAGGGTTACGCCATCCGCCAGATGCGCGAGTGTGCCGACGCCGCCGGAGGCGATGAT
>JAIRZG010000231.1 GCA_031267345.1 Zoogloeaceae bacterium | reverse complement strand
TGGAAAACGTCGCCGCGCCGCGTCTTTTCATCCGGACGGAAAAAGCGGACGCAAACTTCATCCGTCTGCAAATCAGCGACAATGGCGAGGGGTTTCCGGTAGAAATGCTGGCGCGGGTGTTTGAACCCTACATCACCACCAAACCGCGCGGAACCGGACTGGGACTGCCCATCGTGAAAAAAATCGTGGAAGAACACCAGGGCGACATCAACATCCAGAACACGGAAACAGGCGGCGCGTGTATCCGCATCCGTCTGCCCGTCGCCACGCAAGAAACGCCCAACCCCAAAAAAAAGGAAGATGACAATGGCTGACATTTTAGTCGTAGATGATGAAATAGGCATACGCGAGCTGCTCTCGGAAATCCTGGTCGACGAGGGACACTGCGTGCGTCTGGCGGAGAATGCGACAAACGCACGTAAACAGCGCAACGAACAAACGCCGGATCTGGTGTTGCTCGACATCTGGATGCCCGATACCGACGGCATTTCGCTGTTGAAAGAATGGAGCGCGAACGGTCAACTCACCATGCCTGTCGTCATGATGTCGGGGCATGGCACCATTGATACGGCGGTGGAAGCCACGCGCATCGGCGCGGTGGATTTTCTGGAAAAGCCCATCGCCCTGCACAAATTCCTTTCCACCGTGCAAAAAGCCTTGAAGCATGACCGCATCGGCTTGCGTCCTCCGGCGACGCTGGCGGCGCTGGCGCACGCCCACATTTTCCGCGATTTGCAAAAACGCCTGGAACTGGCCGCCGCCTGTTCCAATACCCTGTTCATCAAGGGCGGCACGGGCGTCATTGTCGAACTCTGCGCGCGCACCTTGCAGCGTCCGCACTCCGTCTGGCTGGATCTGCTGGCCTATCCTGGCGCCTTGAATCAGGAAGCGCTGCAAAAAACGGCGGGCGGATTGATTTATGTCAGCGACCTTGCCGTCATGGGTAAATTGCAGCAGATGAATCTGGCCTTCGCGCTGGAGCGTCAGGGACAACACAACATTTTCATCATCGTCGCCGCCTCGCAGCCACTGGAGGATTTGGCGCAGCGCGGCTGGGAATCTCCGGTGCTGGCGCGTCTGCCGGAAGTCTGGATTACGCTGCCCGATCTGAAGGAACACGCGGATGACCTGCCGGAAATCGCCAGTCTTTTTCTGGGGATGCTGGTCGAGCGTCAGGAAGTGCCGCAACGCAGCTTTTCCAGCGCCGCCCTGAACCTGTTGCGGGTGCGCTGGTCGGAACGCAAGACGCTGCCGGAAGTTTCGCCCTGGAACGAATTGCAAACCCTGATTCGCAGTCTGGCGCTGACCACGCTGGAAGAAGAAATCCGCGAAGACGATATTCTTCGGCTGCTTCCCGCCAGAACCAGGGAAACTGCGGAGGCGCTTCCGCCGAACGCCATCGAAGCCCTGTTTGCGCTGTCGGCGCGCGACGCGCGCGAAGCTTTCGAACAACATTATTTTCGCCATCTTCTGGCTGCCGAACGGGGCAACATAACGCGCACGGCGGAACGCGCCGGCCTGGAACGCACCCATCTGTACCGCAAACTGAAACAACTGGGCATCGCCGCCGGGCGAAGCAACGACTGAACAGGCAATCGCATGAAAATCATCCTTCTCGGCGCCGGACAGGTCGGCGCCAGCGTCGCGGAAAACCTGGTGTCGGAAGAAAACGACATCACCATGATCGACTACAACAGCGAGGCGCTCATCGCCTTGCAGGACAAGCTGGATCTGCGCGCCGTCACCGGCAACGCCGCCTACCCTTCGGTGCTGAAAAGCGCTGGCGCGGAAGACGCCGATCTCATCATCGCGCTCACCCAGAGCGACCAGACCAACCTGGTCGCCTGCAAGATCGCGCAAAGCATCTTCAACATTCCCACCCGTGTCGCCCGTCTGCGTTCGCGGGATTTTCTCGAAGACGAACGCCTGCTCGCGCCGGAAAATTTCGCGGTGGATTTCACCATCTGCCCGGAACAGATCATCACCGACTACATCGCGCGTCTGGTCGAATTTCCGGAAGCCTTGCAGGTGCTGGATTTTTCCAATGGCCGGGTATCGCTGGTCGCCGTGCGCGCAAAAGAAGGCGGCCTGCTGGTCTCCAAACCCCTCCGGGAAATGCGCGCCCACCTGCCGTTGGGTACGGACGCCTGCATCGCCGCCATTTTCCGTCATGACAAACCCATCATTCCCGATGGCGATGTGCTTTTGCAGGCGGGCGACGAAGTGTTCGTGCTCGCCGCCGCCGAGCACATCCGCGCCGTGTTGCGCGAAATCCGCCAGCATGAGGCTCCGGTGCGCCGCATCATGATCGCGGGCGGCGGCAACATCGGCCTCAGGGCCGCCGCCGCGCTGGAAGACCGTTACGAAGTCAAAATCATCGAACAAACCCGCGCGCGCGCCGATTTCATCGCCGGAGCGCTCAAGGACAGTCTGGCGCTCTGCGGCAACGCCACCGACGAAGACCTGCTGGAACAGGAAAATGTCGCCGAAATGGATCTGTTCCTGGCGCTCACCAACGATGACGAAGACAATATCATGGCGGCTTCGCTCGCCAAGCGCATGGGGTGCAGCCGGGTGGTGGCGTTGATCAATCGCGGCGCTTACGCCGACATGATGCAGGGCGGTCCCATCGACATCGGCATTTCTCCGGCGCATGTTTCCATTGGCGCGCTGCTGGCGAGGGTGAGAAAGGGCGATGTCGCCGCCGTCCACGCCCTGCGCCGGGGCGCGGCGGAGGCGCTGGAAATGGTGGCGCATGGCGACAAGGGCAGTTCCCGGGTCGTCGGTCGCCGCATCGACGAAATCCCCTGGCCGAAAGGCGTCACCGTCGCCGCGCTGGTGCGTGACTTCGATTGCGTCACCCCCATCGAAGTGCGCGACGACGGCACGGTAGACCGCCGCATGGGAAGCGTCGAAATCGCCCACAACGATTCCATCATCCAGCCCGGCGATCATGTCATCGTCTTTTGCGCGCGGAAAAAACTGGTGAAAAAAGTCGAGCAGTTGTTTCAGGTCGGATTTCATTTCTTTTGAGCGAAAAGGAAAAACGCATGATGACCGTTCCTGCCTCCCCCCCTCCCGCAAACGGGCGAGGGGAACGCCTGCCCTGACGTCCAGACATCATGGAACGCTTTTTCCCCGTCTTTCGCGCCCTGGGGCTGTTGCTGGCCCTGTTTTCGCTCACCTTGCTGATTCCGCTCTCTTTTGCCCATATTCTGAGGGACGGCGCGGAATCGGCTTATGACATTGCTTTTTTCGCTACGCTGGGCAGCGGTCTGGCGCTTTGGGGGATTACCCGGAAATTCAGGCGTGATTTGAATGTGCGCGACGGTTTTTTGCTGGTGGTGCTGGCCTGGTCGGTGTTGCCGATATTTGCCGCCATTCCGCTCTATACCCAGCTCGACATCAATTTCACCCACGCCTATTTTGAAGCCGTCTCCGGCCTCACCGCCACGGGCGCGTCGGCGCTCTCCCGAATCGACAGCCTGCCGCCGTCCATCAACCTCTGGCGGCATCTGACGATCTGGATGGGCGGTATGGGGTTGATTGTGCTGGCGGTCGCCATTCTTCCCATGCTCGGCATCGGTGGTCGGCAGATGTTCAAGGCGGAAATGCCCAGCCCGATGAAAGACACCAAGCTCACGCCCAGAATCGCCCAGACCGCCAAAGGATTGTGGCTGGTGTATGTAGGCGTCACCTCGCTCTGCGCGCTCGCCTATCATCAGGCGGGCATGGGCGCTTTTGACGCGATCTGTCACGCTTTTTCCACCATTTCCCTGGGCGGATTTTCCACCCATGACGCCAATTTCGCCTACTGGAATTCGCCGCAGGTCGAAGGCGTCGCCATCGTCTTCATGCTCATCGCCGGAATGAATTTTTCCACCCACTACATCGCCCTGACCGGTCGGGACTTGCGCACCTACCTGCGCGACCCGGAAATTCTCTGGTTTCTTGGCGTGTTGCTGGCGAGCGTGTTGCTGATTACCTTCTACCTCTGGGGTTTCCGCATTTACGACAGCAGCACCCATACCCTGCGTTACGCCGCCTTCAATCTCATTTCCATCGCCACCACCGCCGGATTCACCAACGCCGATTACAGCCAGTGGCCGTTTTTCGCCCCCTTGTGGATGCTCTTCTTGTGCAGCTTCGTTTCCTGTTCCGGCTCGACGGGCGGCGGCATCAAGATGATGCGCGCGGTGCTGCTCTACAAACAGGTCTACCGCGAACTGTTGCGCGCCATGCACCCCAGCGCCGTGCATCCGGTCAAGCTCGGCGGGCATTCCGTGCCGCAGAACATGCTCTTTGCCGTGCTGGCCTTCAGTTTCATCTACATGGTCAGTCTGGTGACGCTTACCCTGGCGCTGTCCTTTTCCGGTCTGGACATCGTTACCGCCTTTTCCGCCGCTGTCGCCAGCCTCAACAATACCGGCCCCGGCCTGGGACAGGTCGGCCCCGGCGGCAATTACGCCCCGCTCAACGACCCGCAAATCTGGATTTGCGCCTTCGCCATGCTGTTGGGACGACTGGAAATTTTCACCCTGCTGGTCGTGCTGACGCCCGCCTTCTGGAAGAAATAGGGTTTTCAGATGGCGGAAGACGGAAGACGGAAGACCGCAACGCCAGCGAAGGATGCGCCTTCGGTGTATGCGGACGCTTCGCGCGCGCCGGATTTTCCATCACCCGCGACGGCGGCGCCGTCGGTAACTTCACTGTCCTCCGTCTTCCGTCTTCTGTCTTCCGTTCTATCCCCCGGACAGCGCATCATCGCCCTGGCCTGGCCGGTTTTTGTCGCGCAGATCGCCAGTATCGGCATGACGGTGGTGGATACCCTGATTGTGGGGCGGCATTCCACGACGCACCTGGCGGCGGTGGCGGTGGGCGGCAGCCTCTACATTACCTTGATGCTGGGCATGAGCGGCGTGCTGATGGCGTTGGGGCCGATTATCGGTCAGCATTACGGCGCGGGACGCGCAGACGACATCGGCGCGGACATCCGCGAAGGCTTCTGGCTGGCGTTCATTCTTGCCGTCATCGGCATGGCGCTGCTGGCCTTTCCGCGTCTTTTGCTGGCCCCCGCGCGACTTGCGCCGGAAATCGAGACCATCGCGGTGGATTATCTGCGGCTGCTGGCTTTGTCCCTGCCCGCGTTACTGGGGTTTCGCGTGTTTCAGGCCGCCGCCAACGCGCTGGGGTTTCCCGCGCCGCTGATGTATATCGGCCTGCTGGAGACGCTGGCGCACACCGCCATCGCCTGGGCGCTGGTGGGCGGACATGGCGGCTCGCCGGTTCTGGGCGCGAGCGGAGCGGCGTTGTCGCAACTTCTGGTCAACTGGATGAGCCTTTTTTGCGCGTTGTATCTGCTGGCGCGTCATCGACGTTTTCTCCCGTTCGCCATCTTTGCCCGCTTTACCCTGCCGCGCTGGACAGAGCAGCGCGCCCTGCTGCGTCTGGGCATACCGATGGGCGGATCCTATCTCGTCGAAGTCAGCGCCTTTACCCTGATGGCGCTTTTCATTGCCCGTCTGGGCGCGGAAGCGGTCAGCGCCTACCGCGTCGCCGCCAACATTTCCGCCGTGACCTACATACTGCCGTTGTCGCTAGCGACGGCGACCGCCGCCCTCACCGCCCAGGCCATCGGCGCGCGCGACAAGGCGCTGGCCTGGCGCACCATATGCGCCGGACAGCTCGTCGGCGTGCTTGCCGCGCTGGTCGTCGCCACCTTGCTCTACAGCCTGCGCTTTCACATCGCCCGACTTTCAAATCCCAACGCCCAGGTCGCCATGATGGCGGCGGGCATGATGATTTACATTGCCTCCTACCAGTTTTTCGACGCCATCCAGACCATCGCCGCCTTCGCGCTGCGCGCCGGCAAAATCAGCTTCGCCCCCTTGTGCATACACCTGTGCTGCTTCTGGGGTCTGGGGCTGGGTCTGGGCTACTGGCTGGCTTTTTACGCGCCCGAACCACAGGGGATCGCCGGATTCTGGCAGGCGCTGGTCATCGCCACCATCGCCGCCGCCCTGCTGTTGGGCAGTCTGCTGATCATCGTCACGCGGGAATGGAAAACAAACGCCGGACGCGCCCCGTCTTCCGCCGACCCTTGAGCCGACATTGACCACCCATCGGTCAAAACATATATTGTGCAACCCCTTGCATTTTTTCGTCATAAAGGAAAAGGTCATCATGAAAAATCTGTTGTGCGCAGTATTGCGTTTTCTGTGTCGCGTTCTTTTTCGCGTGCGGATAAAAAACGTGCTGGAAGACGCGCCGCCCAATGATTTGTCGACGCGACCCCTGCTGGTGATCGCCAATCATCAGTCCTTGCTGGATGGCGTGTTGCTGGGTCTCTTTCTGCCGATTGAGCGCCCGATGTTCGTGGTGTATAGCGGGGCGAGAAAGTACCTGCTGTTTCGCGTCATTTTGTGGCTTTCCGATTATCTGACCGTCGATCCCGCCAATCCCATGACCATGAAAAAAGTGCTGCGGATTCTGGAATCCGGACGACCAGTGGTGATTTTTCCGGAGGGACGGCTGACCACGACCGGCAGCATGATGAAAGTTTACGAAGGCCCGGCCTTCGTGGCGGCGAAAACCGGCGCGTACATTTTGCCAGTGCGTCTGGATGGTCCGGCGCGCAGTTATTTTTCCCGCCTGAACCGCCAGCCGCGCCGCTTTTTCCCGCGCATCACCCTGAACGTGTTGCCGATCACCACGCTGCCCATGCCGGACGCACCCACCGCCAAACTGCGGCGGCGCAAGGCGGGGGAGGAAATGCGGAAGCTGATGCAGAAAATGAGTTGCGCGGCGCAATACAACCAGACGCTCTACGGCAGCCTGTGCGCCGCAATCAAGCTGCATGGCCGCTCGCGGCGGGTGATGGAGGACATCAAGCAAATTGAATACAGCTATCAGGACGTGCTGAAAATGAGCCTGATGCTGGGGCGACTGACCGGACGGCTGACCCGGCCCGGCGAACGGGTCGGCGTGTTGCTGCCCAATATGACGCCGACCATCGCGCTTTTCATGGGGCTTTCCGCCCTGAAACGCATTCCCGCCATGCTGAATTACACGGCGGGCGTGGAGGGAATGCAGGCGGCTTGCGACGCCGCTGAAATCCGCACCCTCGTCACGTCCCGCGCCTTTGTCGAACAGGCGAAGCTGGACGCCAGACTTGCCGCCTTGCAAGGCATCGAACGCGTCGTTTATCTGGAAGAATTGCGCGGGGACGCAACGCTTTTCGACAAGCTCTGGCTGACGCTCTATGCCTTGTGGTTCCCTCGGAACGTGGAAATCCCCGCCTCGCCGGAGGATACGGCGGTGGTGCTGTTTACTTCCGGTTCGGAAGGCAGACCCAAGGGCGTGGCGTTGCCGCATCGGGCGGTGCTGGCCAATATCGCCCAGATCCGCGCCATCATCGACTTTTCCATTGAAGACCGGGTGCTGAATGTGCTGCCCGTCTTCCATGCTTTCGGCCTGACGGCGGGGACGCTGTTGCCGCTGTTATCCGGCGCGAGCCTGTTTCTGTATCCTTCGCCGCTGCATTACCGCGTGATTCCCGAACTCGCCTACGACCGGGGTTGCACGGTGCTGTTCGGAACCAGCGCCTTTTTGGGCAATTACGCCCGTTTCGCGCATCCTTATGATTTTTATCGCCTGCGCTACGTGGTCGCGGGCGCGGAAAAATTGTCGGAGGCGGTGCGCGACGCCTGGTTCGAGAAATTCGGCCTTCGGATACTCGAAGGCTATGGCGCGACGGAAACCGCGCCGGTGCTGGCGGTGAATACGCCAATGGCTTTTCGGAGCGGCACGGTCGGGCAACTGATGCCGGGACTGGAATATCGCCTGATTCCCGTTCCCGGCATCGAACGCGGCGGCATTTTGCATGTGCGCGGCCCCAGCGTGATGAACGGCTATCTGAAAGCGGATCAGCCGGGCGTGTTGCTGCCGACGGCTTCGGAAATCGGCGTCGGCTGGTACGAAACCGGCGATGTGGTGGACATCGACGCCGACGGCTTCGTGCATATCCTTGGTCGGGTCAAGCGTTTTGCCAAGGTGGCGGGCGAAATGGTCAGCCTGGAAGCGGTGGAAAAACTGGCGCTGGCGGCCTCGCAAAACGGTCAACACGCCGCGTCCAGCCGTCCCGACGAAAGCAAGGGCGAGCGCCTGATGCTGTTTACCACCGACGCCAAACTCAAACGCGCCGACTTGCAGTCCAGCGCCAAAACCCTGGGCGTACCGGAACTGGCGATTCCCAAAATCATTGTGCATGTCGACGCCCTGCCGCTGCTGGGTACGGGCAAGGTCGATTACGTGCAATTGAAACGCATGGCGGAGGCGACCTGAGATGCGCCCCGCCCTGCTTTATCTCGTTCGCCGCCTTGCCCGGATTTGCGGCCTTGCCGGACACTGCCGCGCGGGATTGCCGGAACCGCTCAAGGCCAGTCCCTGGCTTGCTCGCGTCTGGCAGGACTTGAATCCGCGGGACGTATGGGATTGCCACGCGCATCTGGCGGGTCTGGGCGACAGCGCGGACAGCGGCATCCAGGTGGCGTCCCGGCTTTCCAGCCCCCGCCATCCGGTGCTGTACGCGCAGTATCTTTCCTACATCAACGCCGCCTGTCTGGAAGGTTTTTCCGGCCCGGTGGATGAAAACTACGCGCAACGTCTGCTCGGCCAGATGGCGGACATGCCCGTCGGCGTCAAGCTGCTGCTGCTGGCCTTTGACCACTTTCATGACGATTCCGGTCAACCGCAGCCGGAGGCCAGCACCTTCCATGTGCCGGACGCCTACGCCCGCAAGCTGGCCGCCGCGCATCCGCAGTTTTTTGAGTGGGCGGCGTCCATCCATCCTTATCGTCCGGACGCCCTCGACCGACTGGAAGCCGCCGCCGCCGAAGGCGCGCGCGCGGTAAAGTGGCTGCCCGCCGCCCAGAACATCGACCCGGCTTCCCCGCGCTGCGTCGCTTTTTACGCCGCCCTCGCCCGTCTGGATTTGCCGCTCATCATTCATTGCGGCAAGGAACAGGCGGTGCATAACGACAAGCTGCATTATGGCAATCCGCTGTTGCTGCGTCCGGCGCTGGAAACGGGCGCGCGCATGGTGGTCGCGCATTGCGCCAGCTCCGGCGATGACGCCGACCTCGATCACGGCGGACAGCGAAAACCCAGCTTTGAACTCTTCGTCCGCCTGATGGACGATCCGACATGGGAAGGACGGCTGTTTGGCGACATTTCCGCCATTACGCTGAGAAACCGCAAGCCGGAAATCCTCAAAACCCTGCTGCAAAGAAAAGACTGGCGCGCGCGCCTCCTGAACGGCTCCGACTACCCGCTCCCCGGCATTTTGCCCATCGTCTCCCCCGACGCACTGGCGCGCGCCGGATTGCTGCCCGGGGAAGCCGTGTCCGACCTGAAAATCCTGCGCGAATACAATCCCCTGTATTTTGATTTGGCGCTGAAACGCCATCTGAACTGGCAGGGCAATCACTTTTCGCCACAGGTCTTCGCCACCCGTTCCTTTTTTGAAAAAACAACCCA
>JAIRZG010000194.1 GCA_031267345.1 Zoogloeaceae bacterium | reverse complement strand
GTTGCGGCCTGCCGACAAAATCCTGCGCCGACATGCCGGAGGCGGTGCGCTGGCTCACCGGACAGGCGCGCTCCGGCGACTGCGTCCTGCTCTCGCCCGCCTGCGCCAGTTTCGATATGTACAAAAACTACGCCGACCGCGCCGCCGCTTTTACACACGCCGTTGAAGCACAGATCGGCGCGAAACCCGCGAAACCCGTAAAAACGGTGAAAGCGGCGCGGCGTGTCCGGAGGGCAGGGGCATGATTCCGGTTTCCTTGCGTCTAGCTTCGGGCGAGGTCGCCCATCGTCGTCCGGTGTATGAAATCGATCCGGCGTTGTTCTGGAGCGGCGTGGTGTTGTTGGGCTTCGGACTGGTGATGGTCTATTCCGCCTCCATTGCCTATGCCGAAGGCCATCGCGCTTTCGGTTACGCCAGCTATTTTCTTTTGCGACATGGCAGCTTTCTGATCATCGGCCTCATTTGCGGCGCGGCGGCGTTCCTGGCGCCGATGAAAAGCTGGCAGAAGGCCGCGCCCTGGCTGTTTTTGCTGGGTGTGACGCTGCTCATGGTGGTGCTGATCCCCGGCGTGGGACGGGAAGTCAACGGCGCGCAACGCTGGATACCGCTGGGCATGGTGAATTTGCAGGCATCGGAACTGATGAAACTTTTCGTCGTGCTGTACGCCGCCGATTACGCGGTGCGCAAGATGAATTTCATGCACGATGTCAAACGCGCCTTTTTGCCGATGGCGGGCGTCATGGTGCTGGTCGGCTGGCTGTTGTTGAAAGAGCCGGATTTCGGCGCGCTGGTGATCATCATCACCATTGCCATGAGCGTTCTTTTTCTCGCGGGCATGAAGATGCGGCTCTTTGCCGTGCTGTTTGTTTGTCTGCTGGTGACGTTCGCCGTGCTGATCATCATCGAGCCGTATCGTCTGGAGCGCATGTTCAGCTTTTTCGACCCTTGGCGCGACCCGTTCGGCAAGGGCTACCAACTGACGCAATCCGAAATTGCCTTTGGGCGGGGAGAATTGTTCGGCGTGGGACTGGGCGCGAGCATACAGAAACTTTTTTATCTGCCGGAGGCGCATACCGATTTCCTGCTCGCCATTATCGCCGAAGAACTGGGTTTCGTCGGTGTATCGGTGGTGGTTTGCCTGTTCGCCCTGCTGGTGCATCGCATTTTTGCCGTCGGGCGTCGGTGCGTACAACTGAATCGCGTCTATCCGGCGCTGGTGACGATGGGCATCGGCATCTGGTTTGGCGTACAGAGTTTTATCAATATGGGCGTCAATGTCGGCCTCTTGCCTACCAAGGGGCTGACTTTGCCGCTGATGAGTTTTGGCGGTTCCGGCATTGTCGCCAACTGCATTGCTTTTGGCATTTTGTTGCGCGTGGATTGGGGCAATCGCCAGATGATGCGGGGGGGAACCTCATGAGCGCGACGCAAAAAACCGTCCTGATCATGGCGGGCGGCACAGGCGGACACATCTTTCCGGCGCTGGCGGTGGCGACAGCGTTGCGCGCCGCCGGTTGGCGGGTGTGCTGGCTGGGCAATCCGGAAGGCATGGAAGCGCGGCTGGCTCCGGCGCAGAACTTTGAAATGGTCTATGTGCGCTTTGCCGCCCTGCGCGGTAAGGGCCTGGCGCGCAAGCTGATGCTGCCGCTCAGTCTGGCGCGCGCCTGCTGGCGGGCGATGCGGGAAATGCGTCGCGTCCGTCCCGATGTGGTGTTGGGCATGGGCGGCTACATCAGCTTTCCCGGCGCGCTCGTGGCCTGGATGCTCGGCATTCCCGTCATCCTTCACGAACAGAACGCTATTGCCGGACTGGCGAATCGGGTCTTGTCTTTTCTGGCGAATCGGGTGTTGACCGGCTTTCCGGATGTCCTGCGGCGCGGCGTGTGGGTGGGGAATCCGGTGCGTGCCGATATTGCGCAAACGCCGCCGCCGGATGTACGTCTTGCCGGACGCGAAGGCCCGTTCAAATTGTTGGTGGTCGGCGGCAGTCTGGGGGCGCAGGCGTTGAATGCGATCGTCCCGCAAGGACTGGCGTTGATGCCGACAGGGTTGCGCCCGCAAGTGGTGCATCAGGCGGGCGGGCAACATCTGGAAGCCTTGCAGGCCAACTACGCCGCAGTGGGCGTCGAGGCGCACTGCGTGAGTTTCATTGAGGATATGGCGGGCGCTTACGCCTGGGCGGATCTGGTGATCTGCCGCGCCGGAGCGCTCACCATCGCAGAACTGGCGATAGTCGGCGTACCGGCGATTCTCGTGCCTTTCCCGCAGGCGGTGGATGACCATCAGACGCATAACGCCCGCTTCCTTACCCTGGCGGGCGGCGGCATTCTTTTGCCGCAAGATCGGTTGACGCCAGAGTCCGTGGCGCTGACCGGCAATTACAGTCGCAGCCAATTGTTGGAGATGGCGAAAAAATCCCGCGCGCTCGCCCGTCCCGACGCGACGGCAACCGTTGTGCGCCATGTCGAGGAGTGCGCCGCATGAAACACAAGGTCAAACACATTCACTTTGTCGGCATTGGCGGCTCCGGCATGAGCGGCATCGCCGAAGTGCTGTTCAATCTGGGCTACACGGTGTCCGGATCCGATCTCAAAGCTTCCGGCGTGACTGCGCGACTGGAAAAACAGGGGATGCGCATCCGCATCGGTCACGCGGCGGAAAACATCGTCGGCGCGCACGCCGTGGTCACTTCCACTGCCGTCAAGCGCGATAACCCGGAGGTGGAAGCCGCGCATCGGGCGGATATTCCCGTCGTTCCCCGCGCCCTGATGCTCGCCGAACTGATGCGGCTGAAACAGGGCATCGCCATTGCCGGAACGCATGGCAAGACCACCACCACCAGTCTGGTCGCCAGCATCCTGGCGGAAGCCGGACTCGACCCGACCTTCGTCATCGGCGGCAGGCTGAACGCGGCGGGCGCGAACGCGCGCATGGGCAAGGGCGATTTTCTCGTGGCGGAAGCCGATGAGTCGGACGCTTCCTTTTTGCACCTGTCACCCGTGATTTCCGTCGTCACCAATATCGACGCTGATCACATGGATACCTACGGACACGACTTTTCCCGCCTGCAACAGACCTTCGTGGAATTCCTGAATCGCCTGCCTTTTTACGGCGTGGCGGTGCTCTGTCAGGACGATCCGCATGTGCGCGCGATTTTGCCGCAGGTTTCGCGTCAGGTGGTGCGCTACGGGCTATCGCCGGAGGCGGGTCTCTACGCCGAGAATATCCGCGCCGAAGGCGGTCAGATGCGTTTTGACGCCGTGCGCGTCAATGGCGGGACTTCACGCTTGCCGATTACCCTCAACCTGCCCGGCGTGCACAACGTGCTGAACGCGCTGGCGGCGATTGGCGTCGCCAGCGAAGTACAGGTGGATGACGCTTCCATCATCCGCGCGTTGACCGAATTCAAGGGCGTGGGGCGGCGCTTTCAACGCTATGGCGATTTCGCCATCGCCGCCGAAAAGGGCGGCGGCAGGTTCACCCTGGTCGATGATTACGGACACCATCCAGCGGAAATGGCGGCGACATTGGCGGCCGCGCGCGGCGCGTTTCCCGGCAGACGCCTGCTGGTGGTCTTTCAGCCGCATCGCTATACCCGCACCCGCGATTGCTTTGAGGATTTTGTCGAGGCGCTTTCCGGCGTCGACGCGCTTTTTCTCACCGAAGTCTACGCGGCGGGCGAAGCGCCGATCGTCGCCGCCGACGGGCGCAGTCTCGCCCGCGCCGTGCGCGTGGCGGGCAAGGTGGAGCCAGTGTTCGTCGAACATCTGGCCGATCTGCCGGAACGGGTCGTTGAGGCGGTGCAGGATGGCGATGTGGTGCTGACCCTGGGCGCAGGCTCCATCGACGGCGTGGCGGAAAAAATCTGTGGCATGAATCCGTTGGCGGGAGTGGAAAAAACATGAAAAATCCGGGCAAAGTGGCGGTGCTCATGGGCGGAACCTCCGCCGAGCGCGAAGTTTCCCTGCATAGCGGCGCGGGCGTGCTGGCGGCCTTGCGGCGTCGGGGAGTGGACGCGCATCCTTTTGATCCGGCAAACGAATCGCTGGAAAATCTGCGCCGCTATGATCGCGCGTTCATCGCCCTGCACGGGCGGCATGGCGAGGATGGCGCGATACAGGGGGCGCTCGAGCTCATGGGCATTCCCTATACCGGCCCCGGCGTCATGGCCTCCGCCGTGGGCATGGACAAATTCCGCAGCAAACTGCTCTGGCAGGCGGCAGGCTTGCCCGTGCCCGATTTTTGTCTGCTGGATGACGACACGGATTTTGCCGCCGTGGAAACGCGCCTGGGGCTGCCATTGTTTGTCAAGCCGGTGCGCGAAGGCTCATCGGTGGGCATTTCGATGGTGCAAAAGCGCGGCGAATTGCGGGCAGCCCATGCCGTCGCCAAAAAACACGACGCGCTGGTGATGGCGGAGGCGGGCATCATGGGCGGTGAATACACGGTGGCGCTGTTGGGCGATGCCGCTTTGCCGATGGTGAAAATCGAACCCGCAACGCCCTTTTACGATTACGACGCCAAGTACCTGCGCGACGATACCCGCTACCTCTGCCCCTGCGGCCTGTCGCCGGAGCAGGAAAAGGAGATTCAGGAAGGCGCGAAAAAAGCCTTCCGGATCTTGGGCGGCAAGGGCTGGAGCCGCATCGACGTACTCATGGACGCGGCGGGCGCGCACTATTTTCTGGAGATCAACACCTCGCCCGGCATGACTTCGCATTCGCTGGTTCCCATAGCAGCTAAAGCCGCTGGAATCAACTATGAGGAGCTGGTATTAAAAGTGCTTTATCAAGAAAGCAATGGAACTGTTTGATTAAACGGAATTTTTGAGGATTTTCGAGAAAGAATGAATGTGGCGCCAACCCAGGTTACTCAATTTGCTGGCGGATATGCTGTTTGCCGCCGGATGGGCGATGTTGCTGGCTTTGCCGGTGATTGCGCTCCTGCGGACGCCGTTCGCGCCGGTGCGCGTGGTGCAGCTTGCCGCGCCCTTGCGCTTTGTGGCGGTGCGGGAACTGGAGGAGGCGCTTGCCGGACGCTTGCGCGGCAACTTTTTCAGTCTTTCGGCGGAGAACGCGCGCGAGGCGCTGGAGCGTCTGCCCTGGGTGCGGCGCGCGCGGGTGCGTCGGGTTTGGCCCGATCGGCTGGAAATCATGCTGGAGGAACAGGAAGCCAGCGCCCATTGGGGCGATTCGGGCAGCGAATGGGTCAATATCTACGGGGAAGTTTTTGCCGCCAATCCCCCCAATTTGCCGGAGGGCGGCAAATTTTCCTTACCGCGCCTGAAGGGGCCGCCGGACAGCGCCGCCTTTTTGTTGCGGCGTTATGGCGAGTGCGCGCGACTTCTGGCGCGTGTTTCCCTGCAACCCGCAGCGCTGACGCTTTCGGCGCGACAGGCGCTGGAAATGGAGCTTGCCAACAAAATGAAGCTGAAACTGGGACGGGAACGGGAGCGTTCTCCGCTCATCTGGCGGTTGCAACGCTTCATCGACCTGTATCCATCCGTCGTGGCGAACCGGACGCCGCCCGCGCGCATCGTGGATTTGCGCTATCCCAGAGGTTTTGCCCTTTATCCGGCGGGCGCGCGGACGACCAACGGAGGCGGGGAAGATGAGTAAGGAAAACAAGGATCTGATTGTCGCCCTGGACATCGGCACTTCCACGATCGTGGCCCTGGTGGCGGAACTGACGGTGGAAGGCGAACTGAATGTCATCGGCAGGGGAATGCACGATTCGCGCGGCCTGAAAAATGGCGTGGTGGTGAATATCGAGGAAACCGTGGACGCCATTTCCGGCGCCATCGCCGAAGCGGAATTGATGGCGGATTGCAAGGTGGAAGTGGTCTATACCGGCATCGCGGGCAGCCACATCCGGAGTGACAATTTGCACGGCATGGTGGTGATTGCCGACAAGGAAGTCAGCCCGACGGATGTGGCGCGGGTGCTGGAAACCGTGCGCGCCGGCATCACGACCGATCAGGAAGTCCTGCATGTTCTGCCACAGGAATTCATCATCGACAGTCAGGGCGGCATTCGTGAACCCATCGGCATGGACGGGAAACGGCTGGAAGTCAAGGCGCATATCGTCACCGGCGCGGTTTCCGCCGCCCAGAACATCATCAAATGTGTGCGTCGCTGCGGGCTGGAAGTGAGCAACATCGTGCTGCAACCGTTGGCCTCCAGCTACGCCGTGCTCTCGCAGGATGAAAAGGATCTGGGCGTGTGCATGGTGGATATTGGCGGCGGCACCACCGACATCGCCATCTGGACGCGCGGCGCGATTCGTCATACGGCGGTTATTCCGGACGCGGGCGATCTGGTGACGACCGACATCGCCATGATGTTGCACACACCGAGGCGTGACGCCGAAGACCTCAAATGCCGTCATGGTTGCGCCCTGGCGCAACTGACCGATCCGGAGGTTTTTCTGGATGTGCCCGGCGTGGATGAACGTCCGCCGCGCAAGGTCTCAAAACGCACACTGGCGGATGTGGTTCAGGCCAGGGTGGAGGAAATTTATGAAAAAGTCCTGAAGGAAATTGTCCGCGCTGGTTATGGCGAGGTGCTTTCCTCCGGCATCGTCATTACCGGCGGCGCTTCGCTCATGCCGGGCATGGTCGATCTGGGCGAGGAAATTTTCCACATGTCGGTGCGCCAGGCCGCGCCCAAGTATTCGGGCGGGCTTGCGGACGTGGTGCGCAACGCGCGTTTTTCCACGGCGTATGGGTTGTTGATGGTGGCGCAGGAAGAATGCCGCCGTGGCCTGAAAATCGAGAAAAAACGCGGTTTGCGGGATTGGCTCAACGACCTGAAAAGCTGGTTTGGAAAGAATTTTTAACCCTTTCATTTTTAACTTTTTGCAAAACGGAGGCAGCGATGTTTGAAATCATTGATAAACAGCAGGAACTGGATACCATCATCAAGGTGGTGGGCGTAGGCGGCGCGGGCGGCAATGCCGTCGATCACATGATCCGCGAGGGTGTGCAGGGCGTGGAATTCATCGCCGCCAACACGGACGCGCAGGCGTTGAGAAATTGCCAGGCGGTCAGCAAGCTGGCGCTTGGCACGTTGGGCGCGGGCGGCAGACCGGAAGCGGGACGGGCGGCGGCGGAAAATCACCGCGAGGACATTCGCGCGCACCTTGAAGGCGCGCGCATGGTCTTCATCACTGCTGGCATGGGCGGCGGAACCGGCACGGGCGCAGCCCCCATCGTCGCCGAAGTGGCGCGGGAAATGGGCGTTCTTACCGTTGGCGTCGTTTCCAAGCCTTTCAGCTTTGAAGGCGGCAAGCGCATGAAAAACGCGGAAGCGGGCATCATTGAATTTTCACAACATGTCGATTCGCTGATTGTCATCCTCAACGACAAACTTCAGGAAGTCATGGGCGAGGACGCGGGTGTGGATGAATGCTTCAAGGCGGCGGATGACGTGCTGAAAAACGCCGTCGGCGGCATTTCCGAGATTGTCACCAATCATGGTTTGGTCAATGTCGACTTCGAGGACGTGTGCACCGTGATGAGCGAAACCGGACGCGCCATGATGGGTTCCGCCGCCGCCAGCGGCCTTGACCGCGCGCGCATTGCCGCTGAACAGGCCGTGGCTTCGCCGCTTCTGGAAAGCATCAATCTTGCGGGCGCGCGCGGCGTACTGGTCAATATCACCGCTGCTCGCGCCTCCCTGCGGATGCGGGAAGTTACCGAGGTCATGGCGACGGTCAGGAATTTCGCCGCCGAAGACGCGCACATCATTTTTGGCGCGGTCTATGATGAAGGCATGGGAGACCAACTGCGCGTCACCGTGGTGGCGACCGGTCTGGGTCAGACGCAGGTTCAGGAACCCGCGCTCTCGCTCAGGGTCGTCAGAACCGGCACGCATGATCGCTTCGGCGAAGGCGACGATGATCCGAATCTTCCCGCTGTTACCCGCAGGAAGCAGCGTCACGCCGCTGCGGTCACCGCGCTGGAAAACAGCGGCATCGCCACGCAGGACATTCCGTCTTTTTTACGCAAACAGGCGGATTGACCGCAACGACGCGCCGGGGCGCGATAAAAGCGTCCCGGCGCGCATCAGTCCTGTTGCGACTATCCCGCCAGCGTTGCCCCGTGTGGGGAGTCGGTCGCCGCCCTGCGGCGGGGGAACGACGATGGAACGGGCGGGTCATGGCGGCTGAACCGCCTGTTCGTCAAGCCATTGAATCTCCTCGGCGCGCGGCGGATCCAGGGCGTTGCCCGAGAGGCAGAAGTTGGTGACGAAGAATTCGCCTTCATCGCGGCGATGAAAGTATCCACGACGATGAAGGTATAAAAGATGTGTGCTGCCGCCATCGGGCAACGTGAATCCGCAGCCGAACCCATGTCCGAATTCGGTATGCACAGCAAGAAATTAGCGACAGGCCTTCAGGCAGGGGTCGGCTCCCACCGCCCTGAAGGGCGGGGTTTCAACCAAAGTTAGTTTTACGATGAATGGATTCGGGCAGCCTGTTTTTCCAGGATTGCAGCACTTTCACTTTGCTGACATAGCCGTTATACGCCTCTTCCCACATCGCTTTGCCGGTGGTTTCAACCAAGGCAATGGCATAGGCCTGATCGTAAAACTTCTGTTTGTCTGGCGGCGCGCAGCGACAGGCCCATGTCGCAAAAGGGAAAAATAGCAGAAAACATGCTGCCGCCACACTGAAAACCATTCTGTTCAAGCGCATTTGCATTCTCCTTTTCCTGTTCGACCGACACCTGTGAAAATCATACCGTCATTGCGACTTTTTCGCGCCATCCGCCCGCTGCATGTGGATAGAACTGGACGCTGCCATCCGATTCCCCCTACACTCATGGTACATTCAAGCCATTACAGAACCGGAACAAACCGATGGAAATAACCTTGTGGGGCGTGCGCGGCAACATGGCCTCGTCCGCGTTGGACACCGTCTTTTATGGGGGCAATACCACCTGTATCGAATTGCGCAGCGACGCGGGGACGCGCGTTTTTTTTGACGCGGGAACCGGATTGCGCGAGGCGGGTTCCACTTTGCCGGACAGCGGCGAATGCCATCTGTTCATCACCCACGCCCATGCCGACCACATTATCGGCCTGTGGTTTTTCAAGCCGCTGCATTCGCCGGACTGGACAACGCATCTGTATCTACCCAACTGGCTCGGTTATCTGCCGGATTATTTTTTTGCGGGCGGCATTTTCCCCGTACCTTTCAGCACCCTCAAGGGTAATGTCGTCCAGCATCTCATCCGCGCCCATGAGGAAATCCGCGTCGGCGCGGATGAAATGCGCGTCACCGCCCTGCCGACCTGCCATCCCGATGACTGCCTGGGCTATCGCGTCGATGTCGACGCGGCGCGCTTCTTTTACAGCGGCGACCACGAAATCAAGGCGAATGACGCGGCGCGCGCCGCTACCCGCGAGATGTTGACGGACGCGGACATCGCCGTGGTGGACGCCACCTATGATCGCAGCGACTACAAGAAAAACTGGGGGCATTCGGCTTGGGAAGACTGGGTAGACGCCGCCCAGGGCGCGGGGGTGCGTAACCTCATCCTCTCGCATCACGAAGTCGGCAAGAGCGATCAGGAACTCGACCGCGTGGCGCAGGAAGTGTCCGCCTACGAAAATCCCGATGGGCCGGAGATTTATCTTGCCCGCGAAAACCTGCGCTTTTCGCCCGATGGCCCCATTCCCAGTGTCCGTCTGGAAAGCGACTGGATGCTGCGTTTTCTTGATGAACTGTCGCATTACAAGGATGAAAGCGTTACCCTGGATCGCATCCTCGCCATGGCGCGCACCGTCACCAACGCCGACGCGGGCACGATTTTTCTGGTCGATGGCGATGAACTGGCTTTCGCCTACACGCACAATGACAGCCTGTTCGCCGTCAGCAACGCTTACAAATACGCCTACGCCACTAGTCGCCTGCCCGTTTCCGAAGCGTCCATTGCCGGGTATGTCGCCTGTACCGGCAAGACGCTGAATCTGGATGATGTCCGCCAATTGCCGCCGGACGCGCCTTATCGCTTCAACGATGAATTCGACCGGAGCACCAGCTATCGCACCCGATCCATGCTGACCGTGCCGTTTCTCGACCTCGAAGGCCGGGTTTCCGGCGTGTTGCAACTCATCAACCGCCTGTCCGGGAAACCCGAACAACCTGCGCCCTTCACGCTCAACATGGCGCACACCGCGCGTCTTCTGGCGCGTGAGGCGGGCAGCGTCATCACGCATAACGCCCTCTATCGGAAAAACGTTTACAACATCCTGAAAATGGCGCGGGTGCATGATCCTTCCGAAACCGGGCCACACGCGGAACGGGTCGGCGCGGTCGCCTCGGAACTGTATCAGCGCTGGGCGGAAAAAAACGATTTGTCGCCGGAAGAAATCCGCTACGGGAAAAGCCATATCCGTCTGGCCGCCATGTTGCACGACATCGGCAAGGTCGGCATCAGCGATCTGATTCTGAGAAAAGCGGAAAATCTGAGCAAAGAAGAATATCGCATCATGCGCAGCCACACTGAGCTGGGCGCTTCCATCCTCGCGGAAGAAACGGACAGCATAAGCGTTCTGGCGCATGACATCGCCCTGCACCACCACCAGAAATGGAATGGCGAAGGCTACGCGGGCAGCAGTGACGCGGGACGGCTTGCCGGCCAGGACATTCCGCTGGCGGCGCGCATCACCAGTATCGCCGATGTCTTCGACGCCCTGATTTCGCCTCGTTGCTACAAGAAGGCCTGGACGTTCGAGGAAGCGTTCGCCTTGCTCCGCAAGGAAGCGGGACAGCATTTCGATCCCGAACTCGTCGTCTGCATGGAAGAACTCCGCGACATGCTGCCCATGATCTACCAACGCTTTCCGGATACGGAATAATCGCGCCAATGATTTTGTCGCTATGAGCCGACTTGGCCACAAGCCTCATTCAGCGCCGAAAACATCGACGCAGCCACCGATGGCCGCGATGACCAGAGCGAACAAATCAACGACCAGCCAACGGTCAACCGCAAGATTGTGTGCTGAATCCAATGCGCGCAAATCATAATTTGCGCACGGCGCAGCCCGAAAATTCTTGACCGCAAATACCTGTATGTATATCTTACTCTTATCAACCGCTACGGAGATTCCGCCATGAACAGCGTAACCCTATCCACCAAAGGGCAACTCACTATCAACAAAAGCCTGATGGAGTATTTGGGCACGAAGGGCGGCGAGAAAATCGACGTGACGAAAACAGCGGACGGCGGGCTGAAATTACTTGTAAAAAGAAGCAAGGGCAGCGTGATGGACCTGGCAGGCTCCATCCAATCCGATATTCATCTGACAGACGAAGAATTAGAACAATGTATTGCTGACTCCTACGCCGCAGCAGGTATGCAGGGGGTCGAAACGTGAACATCATCATTGACGCCAACATTCTCGCGCGCTTCCTGTTAGCCTCTGAAAAGGAAACCGAACAACATAAAATAGCCGCCTATTTTATTGATGAAGCCGACGAAATCATTATTCCGACGCATGTAGTTTGCGAATTCGTCTGGGTACTGGTCAACGGTTATAAAGTCAAACCGGATATTGTTCATGCCGCTTTGTCTGATTTTCTACAGCGTGACAAACTTGTGATGCGCGAGGATGAAATCGAAGCCGGTATGTTCTTTCTTGAAAAGGGCGGCGACTTCGCAGACGGCGTCAACGCGCATACAGGGCGCAGCATGACGCGCGGCAGGGCGGTTTTTGTATCGTTCGACAGGAAGGCAGTGCGCTTGCTCACCGAGCGCGGCATACCTGCAATGATTCCGCGACTTTGAGGCAGAGGAATGACCCCATTCTCACCCTGGCCTCCCCTTGCAGGGGAGGGGATGGAAAAGCCGCTCTTTCCCTGAAGGAAAGGGAACTGTCATGAGCCGACTTGGCCACAAACCCCCGCCGCCCTGCGATCTCTCTTCCCCTTCCTTCACGCCCTCTCCCCTTGTGGGAGAGGGTAGGGGAGAGGGGGCAAGGGTTTCGGGAAGGGATGAGGTAAAACGTATGGCGTTGAATTTCAAACCGGATGCGTCCTGATGATGCGCCTTTCCCGACACGCGCCCAGACTGTTGGCGTTTGCCATCAGTCTGGGCGTCATCGTCGGCATGACGCTGCTCTACATCGCCCAGCCCGCGCTCATTTCCCGTCTGGATCTGAAAATCTACGACGCGCTGCTGCCCCTGCGCGCCGCTCCGGCGCCGCTTTCCGTCGCCGAAGATTCTACGGAAAGCCTGATGGTCATCATCGACATCGATGAAGCCTCGCTTGTCGCGCATGGTCAATGGCCCTGGCCGCGCTACCGTCTGGCCGACCTCATTGACGCGCTCAACCGTTACCAGGTCGCCGCCATTGGCGTCGACATCCTGTTTACCGAAGCGGATCGCACCTCGCCCGCCGAAATGCGCGCCGCCCTGCAACGTGAACACGGGCTGAATCTCCGCTTCAGCGGTCTGCCCGCCCAACTCCAGGATTATGACCGACGCTTTGCCGAATCGCTGGCGCAAGCGCCCGCCGTGTTGGGCATGTACGGACGCTTCGACAGCCCGTCGCAAACGGAAGCGGCGCCGCCCGATTCCGGCATTCGCGTCATTGCCCGCAGTCACCCCGACGATCCGCCTTTTGAGGCGCAACTGCCCGTTCTCTCCAGCATCCGCCAGCCCCATAAACCCCTGCGCGACGCCGCGCCGTCCGGATTCATCAACGTTGCGCCCGACTGGGACGGCATCGTGCGGCAAGCGCCGCTCCTGATGCGGATCGGGGAAAACTTCTATCCCTCGCTCGCCCTGCGTACCTTGATGCGCGCGCTGGAAATTGAAAACGTCATCGTGGAGTCCGGCGTGGATGGCGTCTCCGCCGTGCGCGTGGGCGATTATCGCGTTCCGGTCTCCTCGAATGGCATGATGCACATTCCTTTCATCGGCCCGCGCAAAACCTACGCCTACATCAGCGCCCACGACATCCTGACTGGCGCGTTGCCGCCGGACGCCTTGCGCGGGCGCATCGCCTTTATCGGCACTTCCGCTCCCGGCTTGCTGGACATCCGCGCCACGCCGCTCGATCCGATCTACCCCGGCGTGGAAATCCATGCCGCCGTGCTCGACGCCATCCTGACGCAAAACGCCATCAGCATTCCCTTTTGGACGCCCTTCCTGCAATGCCTGGGCATCCTCTGTATCGGTCTCATCGCCGCCGTCGCCTTTGGCATGGCGCGTCCCCGCGTCTATTTGCCGCTTGCCCTGTGTCTTGTGGCCGCCGTCATTTTCGGCGCGCGCGCTCTGTACGCGCAGGGACTGTTTGTCTCGCCGCTGTACATCGTGTTGACCATCGTCGCGCAGGGCGCAAGCCTGCTGTTTTTGCGCTTCTGGCAGGAAGAAAAACAAAAGCTCGTCCTGCGGAACGCCTTTTCCCACTACGTCTCGCCCGAAATCGTCAAACGCATCACCAAAGCGCGCGGCGACTTGCTGGCAGGTGAAGAACGCGAGCTTTCCATTCTGTTTACCGACATCCGGGGGTTTACCTCCATTTCGGAACAGCTGACGCCGCAACAAATCGTCGCCCTCCTGAACCGCTATTTCACCCCCATGACTGCGCTGGTGCTTGAGGAGAGCGGCACAGTGGACAAATTCATCGGCGACGCGCTCATGGCCTTCTGGAACGCGCCGCTGGATGTGCCGAATCACGCCATCCGCGCCGTATCCGCCGCGCTTGCCATGCAGGAGACGCTGACGCGCCTGAGCGTCGAACTCCACGCTGAATTTGGCGTGACCATCGCCATCGGCGCGGGCGTCCACACCGGCCCCGCCTATGTCGGCAACATGGGTTCGGCGGATACCATCAATTACACCCTGATTGGCGACAACGTAAACCTCGCCTCCCGTCTGGAAGAACTTTGCCCGCAATACGGCGTTCCCGTGATCGTCAGCGAAGCTACTAAAGCGCAATGCGGCGACCATTTCGCCTTCAAATTCCTGGATACCCTCAAGGTCAAAGGCAAACAACAA
This sequence comes from Zoogloeaceae bacterium, assembly GCA_031267345.1. GTDB lineage: Bacteria > Pseudomonadota > Gammaproteobacteria > Burkholderiales > Rhodocyclaceae > Azovibrio. Next base: position 4,142 of record JAIRZG010000194.1, on the reverse strand, counting down.
CCCGTCAGCATCTACCAACCCTTGCGGGCGGCGATGCGCGTCAGCGGCGCAGGGGAGGCAGCCTGAACGCGAAATCCGCCGACAGCGCAAAAAAAATCAGGAACCGGAGTCGTCCCTGATTCCTGAACCTTGAACCCGATGCGTCACATGTTCGGGTAATTCGGCCCGCCGCCGCCTTCGGGGACGGTCCAGCGGATGTTCTGGGTGGGATCCTTGATGTCGCAGGTCTTGCAGTGCAGACAGTTCTGCGCGTTGATTTGCAGGCGCGGATTGCCTTCCTCCTCACCGAGAATCTCATAGACGCCCGCCGGACAGTAGCGGGTTTCCGGCGCGGCGTACTTTTTCAGGTTCACGTTGATGGGGACGCTTTCATCCTTCAGGCGCAGGTGGCAACGCTGGTTTTCCTCGTGATTGACGTTGGCGAGAAACACCGACGACAGACGATCGAACGTGACCACGCCATCCGGCTTGGGATAGTCGATGGGCGTGTAGAAGGATTTATCTTCGATGGCGCTATGATCGGCGTGAATCCTGAACGTCCACGGCGCGTGTCCCCGCAGCAGGTAAGTGTCCATCCCCGCCAGCGCCAGACCTGCCCACAGGCCCCAATGGAAGCCGGGACGAATGTTGCGCGAAACGGAAAGATCCGACCACACCCAGCTTTCCTTGATTTTCTGCGTGTAGGCGACCACTTCCGTACCCGCGTTTTCGCCTTGAAAATGCTCGAAAATGGCTTCCGCCGCCACCATGCCGGACTTCATCGCCGTATGCACCCCCTTGATTTTGGGCACATCAAGAAAGCCCGCCGTATCCCCGACCAGCAGGCCGCCGGGGAAGGTGATTTTCGGCAGCGACTGCAAGCCGCCTTCGGAAAGCGAGCGCGCGCCATAAGCCACACGCCGTCCGCTTTCCAGCAGGGGACGCACGGAAGGATGGGTCTTGAAGCGCTGGAACTCCTCATAGGGCGAGATATAGGGGTTTTTGTAATCCAACCCGACCACAAAGCCCACGGCAATCTGGTTGTTTTCGATGTGATACAGGAAGGAGCCGCCATAGACGCCGCTGTCCAGCGGCCAGCCCACAGTGTGCACCACCCGTCCCGGCTGATGCTTTGCCGGATCGATTTCCCAGATTTCCTTGATGCCCACGCCGTAGGTTTGCGGCTGGGCGTCCTTCCGGAGATCGAATTTTTCAAACAGTTCCTGCGTCAGCGAGCCGCGACAGCCTTCGGAAAAGACCGTCTGTTTCGCCAGCAATTCCATGCCGGGCTGGTAGTTTTCCGTGTGCTGACCGTCTTTGCCGATGCCCATGTCGCCCGTCGCCACGCCACGTACACTGCCGTCCTCGTTGTAGAGGACTTCGGCTGCGGCGAAGCCGGGATAGATTTCCACGCCCAGGCCTTCGGCCTGCTCGCCCAGCCAGCGGCAGAGGTTGGCCATGCTGATGAGGTAGTTATCCTCATTTTGCATTTGCGGCGGCGTGGGCATGGGAATGGCGTGGTTTTTCGTCAGGAACACGAAATGATCCGCTTCGGCCTGAATGTTCAGTGGCGCGTTTTTGTCTTTCCAGTCCGGGATCAGTTCATTCAACACCCGTGTTTCAAAACAGCCGCCGGAAAGAATGTGCGCGCCCACTTCAGAACCCTTTTCCAGAACGCAGACATTGACTTCCTTTCCTTTTTCGGCAGCCAGCTGTTTGAGGCGAATCGCGGTTGCCAGCCCGGAAGGGCCGGCGCCGACGATCACCACGTCGTATTCCATGCTTTCACGTTCGGCGCTCATTTCGCCCCTCCTTTTTTAGTACAAACAATCAAAACAACGGCTCGTCAAGGCCCAGCACGGAAGCGCCACCTTCGGTGATTTCCCGCGCGATGGCGTCGGCCTGCACCAGCCAATGTTTGGCGTAATAGCGGGTCGTGGCGATTTTGCCCTTGTAGTAGCCGTCCGTTTCGCCCGCGTCAAGCTTCTTCTGGGCGATTTGCGCGGATTTGGCCAGCAGCCAGCCGCCGATCACGATGCCGCCCAGCTTCAGGTAGGGCACGGAGCCTGCCGAGGCAATCTGCGGTTCAGGGCCATAGGTCTTGATCGCCCATTCCGTGGTGTCGACCAGCGCCTTGGCGGCTTCCTGCAGGTTTTTGCCGATATCGCCCAGTTTGGCGTCCCTGGCCAGCGCGTCCGCAAAGGTGGCAATTTCCTTGTACAGGGTGCGCGCCGTCGCGCCAACCGCGCCGGTTTCCTTGTTGACTTCGCGCGCGGTCTTGCGCCCGATGTAGTCATTGGCCTGGATGGCGGTGGTGCCTTCGTAGATGGCGGTGATGCGGCAGTCGCGGTAGTACTGCGCCGCGCCGGTTTCCTCGATGAAGCCCGTGCCGCCATGCACCTGGACGCCTTCGGAGGTGATGTCGATGGAACTTTCCGTGCTCCAGCCCTTGACCACCGGGGTGAGGAGTTCCACATAGGCTTGCGCTTTTTTCCGCTCGGCGGGATCGCTGGCGTTCTGGGCGATGTCCATGTTGCCCGCCGCGAAATAACCGACGGCGCGCAAAGCCTCGGTGCGCGACTTCATGTCCATCAGGAGACGGCGCACGTCCGGGTGGAAGAGGATGGGCTTGGGCGTTTTCCTGCTTTCCTCGTCGCCGATAATCGCGCCCTGGATGCGTTCGCGGGCATAGGCCAGCGCGTGTTGATAGGCGCGTTCCGCCACCGAAATGCCTTCCAGACCCACGTGGATGCGGGCGTGGTTCATCATGGTGAACATGTAGGCGATGCCGTTGCCTTCCTTGCCGACCAGCCAGCCGATTGCGCCTTCATGGTCGCCATAGGACATCACCGCCGTGGCGCTGCCCTTGATGCCCAGCTTGTGTTCGATGGCGGAGCAGATCAGGTCGTTACGCGCGCCCAGCGAGCCATCGTCGTTCACCAGGAACTTGGGCACCACGAAGAGCGAAATGCCTTTCAGGCCGGGGTCGGAATCCGGCAGACGCGCCAGCACGAGGTGGATGAGGTTTTCCGCCATATCGTGCTCGCCCCAGGTGATGAAGATTTTGGTGCCGGAGATGAGGTAGGAGCCATCGCCTTTTGGGCTGGGCTTCGCCTTGGTGCGGATGGCGGTCAGGTCGGAACCGGCCTGTGGTTCGGTCAGGTTCATGGTGCCGCCCCAGGAGCCGTCGACCATTTTGGGCAGGTATTTTTGTTTGATTTCGTCGGAAGCGTGGTGTTCGATGGCATGTACCGCGCCCATGGTCAACATCGGACACAGCGCGAAGGCGATGCTGGCGGAACGCCACATTTCGTTTACGGCGAAATTCACCAGATTGGGCAAGCCCTGACCGCCGAATTCGGGGTCGCCGGGCATGGAATGCCAACCGTTTTCGCAAAAGAGTTTGTAGACTTTCTTGTATTCGGGGCTGACCGTCACCACGCCGTTATCCCACTTGGGTGAATTTTGCCGGTCGCCGATGATGTTGATGGGGTCGATTTGCTCGCTGGCGAACTTGGCGGCTTCTTCCAGAATGGAATCCACCGTATCGGCATCCACCGTATCGGCGAAAGCGGGTAGCGCCAGAATGTTCTTGAGACCGGCGATTTCGTTCATGAGAAAACGCATGTCGTTGAGGGGAGCTGCATAGGTGCTCATTGTGAATCTCCTGTTGATAAATCGGTCTGCCTGTCGCCGGAAACTGCTTGTCCGGCGGCAGACGGATGGGGTTGAAACCTGCTGTCAAATAACGGCAGCGAGCCTTTTACAACGGACTTTTCCTACAGTGCCGCGACCAGTTCAGGCACGGCGTCGTTCAGGTCGGCGACCAGCCCGTAGTCGGCAATCTGGAAAATCGGTTCATCGGGATTCTTGTTGATGGCGACAATCACCTTGGAATCCTTCATGCCCGCCAGATGCTGGATTGCGCCGGAAATGCCAACCGCGATGTACAACTGTGGCGCGACGATTTTGCCGGTTTGACCCACCTGAAAGTCGTTGGGCGCATAACCCGCGTCCACAGCGGCGCGGGAAGCGCCCAGGGCTGCACCCAGCTTGTCGGCCAGCGGCTCCAGTATTTTTGTGTAATTTTCGCCGCTGCCCAGGCCACGACCGCCGGAAACGATGATCTTGGCCGCGCCCAGTTCCGGACGCTCGGACTTGGT
>JAIRZG010000143.1 GCA_031267345.1 Zoogloeaceae bacterium | reverse complement strand
TAGAGCTTCAGGCTTTTCAACTCCACGCAAAGCCGATCGGGAATGTAATCCAGCAACAGGGTCGCAAAATCCGGCTGACCGGTTTTGGGACACAGACAGGTGAATTCGGGAATCTGCAGATGCACATGAAAATCCCGTTCCGGCGCGGGGTTGGAAAAGGTTTCCAGAATCCTGCAAGGGCGCGTGCTCATGACAAAACGGTGAATGAAAACATGGAGCTTACGCTTTCGGCGCAATGGAGACAACCTTGTTGTTGCGCGCTATACTTTGTCGCAACGAGACTGAGGCCGCTTTCGGGCGCAATTCCGGAATCCGGCGTTTCAGGCCTCCGGCATTATATATGCGCCTGTGGTTGAAAACGGCCTGGTGTCCTGTCATAGTCTGAATGGTGCGCTTTCGGGCGGGAGGGACGGTTGATGTTTGAGATGCTCCATGCGCTGGTTGACATGGAAGTCAAAACCCTGATTGCCGTGTTGTTCTGGGGCAATGTGGCTTCTGTGGCGCTTATTTTATCCTATCGGCTTTTCATTCCGGATTTGCGGAACCGTTTTCTTTTTTCCTGTTCCAGCATTGCCAGGCTGGCTCAGGCGGCGGCTTACTTCTGTCTTTTCTTTCGCGGTTCCCTGCCGAATATTGTTTCTGTCAATGTTGGCAACAGTCTGTTGCTGACGGGTTTTTGTCTGGAATCCCTGTCTTTGCTGATCATCATTCAGGCGGTTGAGCGGCGCTTGTGTTTATTGCTTGCGGGCGTGTTGGGGGTATCGTTGTTGTTGTTCAACGGCATCGGGTTTGCTTATCCGGACTCTTCCATTCGTGTTGTCAGCGCCTCTCTGGGCGTTTTCCTGATCATGGCCATTCCCAGTGTCCGGCTATTGACCGCGAAACCGGCCAGCGCCCTGAAAATCACGGTGGGAACTTTTTATCTTTTGTTCACTGTCCTGCTCATTCCACACGCGTTCTATGCGCTGTTCCATGATATTACGGTAGTCAGCAATGCCCTGGTGCAATCCCTGACCTTCATCTCCTTGATTCTGCTGCTGGTGTTTGGTCTTTCCGCCTTTTTGCTGTTGATCAAGGAAAAATCCGACGAGATTACTTCAGCATTGGCGACGACCGATTATTTGACCGGGCTTCCCAATCGGCGCAATTTTTCCAAACAGGCGACGCGAATGTTCGAGCAGAGCAAACAAACGCATTCGGCCTTGAGCATCCTGTTTCTGGACATTGATTATTTCAAGGCAATCAATGACCGTTATGGTCACGCCTTTGGCGACGCAATCCTGTTGAAGGTTGCGCGATTTATCCGCAGTCGCAGAAGCCTGGGTTCCAGTGATTTTCCCTGTCGCTATGGTGGCGATGAGTTTGTCGTGTTGTTACACGATGTCATGCCGGGAGAAACCGCGCAGATTACGACCCGCATCATGGATGAAGTGGCGAACACCCGCTTTGCCGAATATCCCGATTTTATCTTTACCGTCAGCATTGGCGTGCATGAGGGACATCCCGACCGGGGCGACATGCTGGAAGATTACCTCGAAAAAGCGGATATGGCCCTGTACGCGGCCAAAAACGGCGGTCGCAACCGGGTCGTGGAATATCGCGGCGATATGGGGTGACAGGAAAACCCCTGTTCAATCCAGTCCATGCCGCTGATCCCGGTCATCTGATCCCTGTTTCCCACATTTTCTGCAATCTTTTTACCGATACCGGCACGGGGGTTTTGAGTTCCTGGGCGAACAGGCTGACGCGCAGTTCTTCCATCAGCCAGCGGAATTGTTCCAGTTCCTTGCTGTGCTTGTTGTGGTTCTGGCGGGCGGATTGCCGGATTTGTCGTTCGTATTGCGTCCACAGGGGTTGGTATTCGGTCATGCGGCGGGCGTCGCGGGCGGCGTCGGTTTTGAGTTTTTCCAGCCGGAGTTGCGCGGCTTTCAGATAGCGCGGGAAATGTTGCAGGCGCTCGAAAGGGGTGTCGGTGAGGAAGGTTTTTGTCATCAGGCGTTCGACCTGCGCTTCAATGTCGGCGACGGCGGCAGGCCAGGCTTTGCAGGCGGGGAGTTTTTTCTGGAGCGTTTGCCATTCGGCAAGCGTCTGTCCCGCCAGACGGGTGATTTCCTGCGCCAGCAGACCGACGCGCGGACGCGCCGCCGTGACGCGGGATTGAAAATCGGCGGCGTTGCGCGGCCAGGCGCTGCTTTCTTCCCCCAGACAGGCGCGGGCGAAAATCAGGGTCAGGAGTTGCGTTTTGAGTTCGTCCGCCGTGCCCAGACGCATGTATTGCATCGCCATGCGGGAAAAATCGGGCAGGTTTTTTTCCAGGTATTTGCGCTGTTCGGCAAATTGCAGCAGGAAGAGGCGCGTGAGGCCGCGCGCGTGGCGGCGACGGGCTTCTTCCGGATCGTCAAAAACCTGGAGGCGAACGGAATCGCCGTCATCCATGAGCGCCGGATAACCGATGACGCGCTCTTTGCCTTGCGAAATTTCCATCCGTTCCGGCAGTTCGCCGAAAGTCCAGTCGGTCAGTCCCTCGTAGACAGCGGGCATTTCATGCAGTTTGGCAAAACTCTGGCGGGCTTCGCTGCCCCATTCCGCTTTCAGTTCGCCGAGGTTGCGGCGCATGTCCAGTTGTCTGCCGTGTTCGTCGACCAGTTTGAGGTTCATGAAAAAATGGGCGGGCAGGGCATCCACGCGAAAGGCGTCCGGCGTGACTGTCCAGCCACGGGCGTTCAGGCCGCGCTCCGTGTGGATGAAGTCGATCAGTGGCGGGAGGATACCCATGCCCATGCGTTGTTCATCGCCGTCGAGGGCGGCGATGAAGCTGTCCACAAAGTCCGGCGCGGGGACGAGTTTGGCGCGGATTTTTTGCGGCAGGGTCTTGATGAGCGCGATGAGCTTTTCTTTCAGAAGTCCCGGCGTCAGCCATTCCAGACGGGGCGCGGGCAGCGGGTTCAACTGCGCGAGCGGCACGGTGAGGGTGACGCCATCCCTAGGGTTGCCCGGCTCGAAATGGTAGGCGAGCGGATAATCGACGCCCGCCAGCGTGAGACGGTGCGGAAAGGCTTCGGTGGTGACGCCCGCCGCCTGATGGCGCATCAGGTCGCCGCGTTGCAGGTAGAGCAGTTTTGCGTTTTCCCGCTCCGCCTCCCGACGCCAGTGGTCGAAGCTCGCGCCGTTGTGTATGCCTTCGGGGATCAGGCTGTCATAGAAGGCGACGATCAGTTCGTCATCGACCAGCACATCCTGCCGCCGCTGTTTGTGCTCCAGTTGTTCGATGTCGCGGATCAGTTTCTGGTTGTGTCGCCAGAAAGACCAGCGGCGGGCATAGCTTTCTTCCACTTCGCCGCCGACCAATGCCTGTCGGATAAAAATCGCCCGCCCTTCGGCGGGGTTCATGGGGCCATAATGCACCCGACGTTTCGGGTGAATGACCACGCCATAGAGCGTGACGCGCTCCCAGGCGGCGACCTGCATGGCCTTCTTTTCCCAATGCGGGTCAAAGTAACTTTTTTTGACCAGATGCGCGCCGACTTCTTCCAGCCATTCCGCTTCGATATTTGCGACGCAGCGACCATAGAGGCGGGTGGTTTCGGTAATTTCCGCCGCCAGTATCCACTTGCCCGCCCGTTTGTGCAGCAGCGACCCCGGATGCGCCAGAAAGCGGATGCCGCGCGCGCCCAGATAATGCCCACTCTCATCCGCCTTGCAGCCCAGGTTGCCGAGCAGTCCGGCGAGCAGCGCCTTGTGCAGGGCGGCGTAATCGGCGGGCAGTTCGTTTTCCCGCCAGCCCATTTCCGCGACCAGCGCGCGCAACTGGCTGTGCGTTTCCCGCCATTCGCGCATCCGCAGGTAGGAGAGAAAATGCGCGTGGCAGTGTTCGAGCAGTTTTTTGTTGGATTTCTTGTGTTCGATTTCCTGCGTGTGCCACGTCCAGAGTTTGAGCCAGCCCAAAAATTCCGACTGTTCCGCCTTGCCCGCCGGAAAGAGGATGCGCCGATGCGCTTCATCCGCCGCCTGTTGTTTGTCCTGCGGGCGTTCGCGCGGATCCTGCGTGGAGAGCGCGGCGGCGATGATCAGCATTTCCGCGAGACAGCCGCGTTCCTTTGCCGCCGCCAACATGCGGGCGATGCGCGGATCGAGCGGCAACTTTGCCAGCGTTTTGCCCGTTTCGGTCAAACGCCGTTCCATATCCAGCGCGCCCAGTTCGCGCAAGAGGCTGTAGCCATCGTTGATGGCGACTTCCTTTGGCGCTTCCAGAAAGGGGAACTGCGCCACCTCGGTCAGATGCAGGGATTTCATGCGCAGGATGACGCCTGCCAGCGAGGAACGCAGAATTTCCGGATCGGTGAAGGCCGGACGCGCCAGAAAATCCGCTTCGTCGTAAAGACGCACACATACGCCCGCCGCCACCCGCCCGCATCGTCCTGCCCGCTGTCGCGCCGCCGCCTGACTGATTTTTTCCACCCGCAACTGCTCGACCTTGTTTTTCCAGGAATAACGCTTGATTCGCGCCAGGCCGCTATCCACCACATAACGAATGCCGGGCACGGTGAGCGAGGTTTCCGCCACATTGGTGGACAACACGATGCGCCGCGCGCCGGAAGGTCGAAAAATGCGATCCTGCTCAGCGGCGGAAAGACGGGAAAAAAGCGGCAGGATTTCCGTATGTTCTCGATGATGTTTGCGTAAGGCTTCCGTCGCTTCGCGGATTTCCCGCTCGCCCGGCAAAAAGACCAGGATGTCGCCCGCGCCCAGACGCGCCAACTCGTCGCAGGCATCGACGATGGCGGCGAACAAATCGCGTTCGTCATCCTCTTCCTCGACGTTGACCGGGCGGTAGCGCACTTCCACTGGATAGAGTCGTCCGGAAACCTCGATGACCGGCGCGGGCTTGTCCGCGCTGCCGAAATGGCGGGCAAAACGTTCCGCGTCAATGGTGGCGGAGGTAATCAGCAGTTTTAAATCGGGACGGCGCGGCAGGATTTCCTTCAGGTAGCCGAGCAGAAAGTCAATATTGAGACTGCGCTCGTGCGCTTCGTCGATGATGATGGTATCGTAGGCGGTAAGCAGCGGATCGCCTTGGGTTTCCGCCAATAAAATGCCATCTGTCATCAGCTTGACCCAGCTCTCCGGCGACGTTTTATCCTGAAAACGGATTTTGAGGCCAACGCCCGCGCCAACCTGCGTCCGCAATTCTTGCGCCAGACGGGAAGCCACTGAACGCGCCGCCAGCCGCCGGGGCTGCGTATGCCCGATTAAGCCCGCCGCGCCGCGCCCCAGTTGCAGACAAATTTTCGGCAACTGCGTCGTCTTGCCGGAACCCGTCTCACCGCAGACGATGACCACCGGATGCGCCGCGATCAGGTCCGCAATCTCGCCGCGCTTTTCATATACCGGCAAATTGCCCGCAAATTCCGGCTGCGGCAACGCCTTTAACCGCGCCGCGCAGGCCGCGCGCGATTTTTCCAGCAAGCCGGAAAACGCCGCTCCGCCTTTCTGTCGCAAAGCCAGCAGTCGCGGACGGTCGCGGCTCAGACAATCATCGAACAGGAGGGCGGCGGCGCGTGGCGGTCGAGGGGGCATGGCGGATGTCCGGAATTTTCGGAAAAGCAAAGGCAAACGGGGATTTTACGATAGCGTCAGGCCATTCGCTGCCTTTCCCGCTGCCTGAACCAGGGCGATTGCATGAACGTGTTTATCATAAAAATGCGGGCGGCGC
>JAIRZG010000102.1 GCA_031267345.1 Zoogloeaceae bacterium | reverse complement strand
CATAAGCTGGTTGGTGTCGCCCCTGTTGGGCGGAATTTTCGCGGCGGCCTTTCTGTATCTCATCAAGCGCTGCATTACCTACCAACAAGACATGGCTGCCGCTGCCGTGCGCGCTGTTCCCATCTTGGTCGGCGTCATGGCGGCGACCTTTACCAGCTATCTGCTGTTGAAGGGACTGAAAAAACTGCTGCCCGCCATCCGCGTGGATTCCGCGCTGTTGACCGGTCTTTTCGTCGGTCTGGCGATCTTTTTGCTGCTGCGCCCGCTGTTGCGTTCCCGCATTGCGACGATAGAAAACAGCAAGGAAGGCGTCAATCGTCTGTTCACACTGCCGCTCATTTTTTCCGCCGTGCTGCTTTCCTTCGCGCACGGCGCCAACGATGTCGCCAATGCGGTCGGCCCGCTGGCGGCGGTGGCGCAGGCCATTACCGATGCGGCGGGCGTGGGCGACAAGGCCGGAATTCCGCTCTGGGTGATGCTGGTAGGCGCCTTGGGCATTTCGGTGGGTCTGGCGCTGTTCGGTCCCCACCTCATCCATACGGTGGGTTCGGAAATCACTGAACTGGACAAGATGCGCGCCTACTGTATCGCCATGGCCGCCGCCATTACCGTGATTGTCGCCAGCCAGCTGGGATTGCCGGTCAGTTCCTCGCATATCGCGGTCGGCGGCGTTTTCGGCGTCGGTTTCTTGCGCGAATACCTGAAAGCCAGCTATGTGCGTATGGAAGATGAAATCCGCGCCCACCACGAAGAAGGGAATATTCTGGCGGTCAATGATTTCCTCGCCCGCTTCAAGACAGCCGGTCTGAAACAAAAGGGCGCCATGCTGACAGAATTGAAAATGCAGTCCAGGCTGAAGCTCGACCCCGCCAACTTTTCCAAGCCGGAGCGCAAGGATCTGAAAAAGTATTATCGCAAGGAGCTGGTCAAACGCTCGCAAATCCTGAAAATCGTCGCCGCCTGGATCGTCACTGTCCCCGCCTCGGCGTTAATCGCGGCAATACTGTTTTACGCGCTCAGAAAAACGATGTGAGTTGCGGGGAGAGCAGTATGGAATCAGGGCGTGAGGGCGTGGCGAACAGGGCAATCGCGTGAATGCCGCTGAAATGACGGTTTTCTGATCCTGCCGTACCCGCGCGTCCTTCGGTGTAGGGGCGAACAAACGGGCGCGATTCATCGCGCCCGTTTGTTCAGAGGACAGAGGACGGAAGACAGTAAAGTTACCGGCGGCGAAGCCGCCGCTGATTAGCCCTCTCCCCTCCCCCATGTGGGGGAGAGTTGGAGAGAGGGGTGCCGTTCCGTTTGCAAGACGGTTGGTTGGGAGGTTGAACCGCCGGCCCTCTCCCACAAGGGGAGAGGGGGTGAAAGGTCGCCCCTGCAACCTCCCCGAAATTGGTCTCAGAAGGCGTAATTTACCCGCGCCGTTCCGGTGACGCCTTCACGCTTTCCGGCGTAGCCTTGCAGACCGACATCCAGCGTCAGCGCCTTGTTTTGGGCGGGGGTCAGCGTCAGGCCGAATTCTCCGATAGTGGTAAAGCCTTTCAGATCGGGGGCTTTGATGGCGTAGCCGTGGGTTTTGGCTTTTGCCTTGCCGTCGAACTCCTGTTCGCCCGCAAGACCGGCGTAGAGGCGGGTGTTGGCGTTCAGGTTTTTGCCGTAGCGCGCGCCGATTCGCAGACGTTGGGAATCCACGGCTTCAAAGTCCACTGGGTCTCCGGTGGAAAGCGTCACCTTGTCGCCTTCCCGTCGCGTCCAGAAGACCTTGCTGTAGACATCAAGGGCGGTGTTACTGGAAAGGTTCAGGACATAGCCTACGCCCAGATGCAGACTGTAGTAGGCGCTTTTGGCGTCGTACTTTGCTCTGTTGCCCTGGCTGTCGAGCAGGTCTTTGCTTTGGAAGTCGTTTTTCACCCGTCCGACCCGCGCGGTGGCTTCGGCGTAATACTGACCTGAACTGGATGGCGTAAAGTCGAATCTTGCCAACGCGCCGACGCCTTTGTAGTCGGTATCGCCATTGCCTTTCACCGTGGCGGCGTTGGAGAAGCTGTTGTAGGTGTCGTAATCGCCTTCGCCGTATTCAAAGAACGCGCCCAAAGCGAGGCGTCCGGGGGTCAGGTCTTTTCCGAAGGCGAGGCCGGTGAGCAGCGAGAAGCCTTCCACGTCCACATGGCTGCCGGTGTCGTAGCGGAATTTACCGCCGCTGATTGTGCCGAAGGCGCGCAGACCGGGGGTAGAGGAGAAGGCGCTTTGCGTCGCCAGATGAATGCCTTTGTCTGCCGCCAGATCGCCGCCCTGATTGAGCAAGGCGACGCCGCTCAAAAAGCCCTCGGACAATGCCTTGGTCTGGGGATTCACGGTCGGACCGCCAATGGGTTGTCCATTGGTCAGCCCAGTGGGGAGGATGGCGAGCAGTCGGTTGCCGACGGCGACAATATCGAAGTCATAGAGCAGGGTCACGCCCTGCATGCCCTGCCCGTGGGTCGTGGCGTTGAGCGGCGAGCCGGAGAGCGTGTTCGCGTCGTCGATGAGGATCAGCGTGTCGCCCGCGCGCAGGGGCGAGGATGCGCCGTCTATGCCCACATTGACGGTGGAACCGGCAATATCCGCGTTGCCGCTGACGGTCAGCAGGGTTGCGCCGTTGCCCATTGCGGACGGAACATAGAAATTCAGGGTTCCGCCCGCCGCGTTCAAATCGCCCGTGTAAGCCGCGCCGCCCCACACATCCAGTTGGAAGAGGGAAAACGTCGCGCCGCCTGTATTGAAGGACGTGCCGTCATGCAGGGCGAGCTTGTCGGAGATGCGCCCGTTGCCGGAGAGGGCCAGCGTTCCACCCTGTACCGTGGTCAGACCAGTATAGGTATTCGTGCCGGAAAGAGTCAGCGTGCCCACGCCGCTTTTCGTCAGCGTGCCCGTGCCAGTGATCGCGCCGGACAGGGTTTGCGCGCCGCCTTGATTGAAAACCAGGTTCCCGCTGTTAGCGATGGCTCCGGCATAGTCGCCGCCGCCCAGGGTTCCGGTAACGGTCAAACCGCCCGCGCTCACCGTCGTGCCGCCGCTGTAGGTATTCGTGCCGGAAAGGGTCAGCGTGCCCGCGCCGTTTTTGGTCAGGGAGCCCGTGCCGGAGATGTCGCCGCCGTAGGTCAGCGCGTCGGCGCGGTTGAAACTCAGGGCCGCGTTGTTGGCAATATCGCCCGTGACGCTCCCCGTCGTACCGCCGTTGCCGATTTGCAATGTTCCTGCGCTCACCGTGGTGCCGCCGGTATAGGTATTCGCGCCGGTCAGGATGAGTGTGCCCGCGCCGGTCTTGGTCAGGCTCGCGCCATCCCAGCTAAAGGGTGTGCCCGCGCCGAACTGGGTGTTGTCGGCAAGGTTCGCGCCCAGGTCAAAAGCGCCGGAGGCGATATTGAATGTGCCGTGGGCGTCGCTCGCCTTGTTCCAGACCAGGGTGGAGATGATCCGCAAATCTTCGCCGGAGCCGTTGCTTATCTTGTCGGTGACGATGTCCATGAACGTATTGAGGCTTGGCGTCTGCGCTGCTCCGGCGAGGGTGACGCTGGTGAAATCGCCGCTGATGACGCTGCCGGTGGAGCGGATGATCGTGGGCGTTCCGCTCGCGTAGCCGGTAATGTCAAGCGTGGTATTGGTATTGCCGATGCTGACGGAATCCGCGCTGATGATCGGCGCGCTGCCGCCCAGGGTCAGGCCGAGGGTCGTATTGTTCGCCACGGTGAACGCGCTGGTGGCGGTCAGGGTTTTGTCGGCGGCGATATTCAGCCTGCCCGCGTTCAGGGCCACTGCGCTCTGGCTTGCGTTTTCGTTCAGGCTCAAGGCGCCCGCGCCGGTTTTCGTCAGCGTGCCCGTGCCGGTGATAACGCCGGACAGGGTTTGCGCGCCGCTCTGGTTGAAAGTCAGGCTGCCGTCGTTGGCGATGGCTCCGGCATAGTTGCCGCCGCCCAGGGTTCCGGTGACGGTCAAGCCGCCCGCGCTCACGGTCGTGTCGCCGGTGTAGGTATTCGCGCCGGAAAGGGTCAGCGTGCCCGCGCCGGTTTTGGTCAGGGAACCCGCGCCGGAGATGTCGCCGCTGAACGCGCCGCTTTGGACGGTCAGCCCATTACCGTTGATGAGATCACCCGCGCCATTCAGGGCATTGACGCTTCGGGCAGCGCCCGTGCCGTCATAGGTCGCGCCGCTCGCTACCGTCAGGTTGGTATTGGCGGCGATGTTGCCCGCCAGCGTTCCGCCGCTGACTGTGGTGCCGCCGCCGTAGGTATTCGCGCCGGAAAGGGTCAGCGTGCCTACGCCGGTTTTTTCGATGCCGCCCCCCGTGCCGGTGATGCTCCCGCTGAAGTCAACGGTGTAAGCATTGGTGTTGAGGATGACTTTGGGGCTGCCGACAGATCCGGTGGGCGTGGTGTCCAGTGTGCCGATGCCCGCGCTGCCGGCGGAAGTGAAGTTGAGGGTCGCCATATTTTGCACGGAAGCGATGCTATTCCCGGCGGCAAGATTCAGGGTGTTGCCGGTGAAGATATCACCACAAGAAGCATGATCACCCACATCGCACCTGCCGCCGTAGACATCGCCCGAAATCGTGCCGCCGTCGATCGTCACGGTATTGCCGGTCGCGGAGCCGGTCACGGAGAGGCCGCCGGAGACATCGCCCGAAACCGCGCCGCCGTTGATCGTCACGGTATTGCCGATCGCGGTGTCGCCCACGGAGTAGCCGCCGTAGACATCCCCCGAAACCAAGCCGCCGCTGATCGTCACGGTATTGCCGGTCACGACGCCGGCGGTGGAGGTGCCGGCGCCGCCGAAGATATCCCACAATACCGTGCCGCCGTTGATCGTCACGGTATTGTCGGTCACGACGCCGGCGGTGGAGGCGCCGCCTTCGACAGTCTGAACCGTGCCGCCGTTGATCGTCACGGTATTGCCGGTCGCGGCGCCGAGGTGGGAGTAGCCGCCGTAGGTAGTCCTCGAAACCCTGCCGTTGCCTTCGACCGTAACGGCGTTTCCGGTCGCGTCCACGGAGAGGGTATCGGTATAAGCGCCGTAGGCGTCCCTGTTTCCGCTCACGTTACCGCCCGTCGTAATCAGCAGGAATTTTCCAGAGGGCGCTTCATAGTCATCGCTTCCGTTCGCGGCGGTGCTGTTGCCGAAGACGCTGCCCGAAACCGTGCTGTTGATGGTGATGTCCGGCGTCTGCCCGAAAACCGGCGCGGCGGCGAGGAGCGACAGAACGGCGAGCGTTAGTTTGCAGTTGTCATGCGGTGGGGGGGGGGGGGGGGGATGATTACGTCATTATTCGAGATGGGTTTGCGGCTCACAACAATTCCTTTGCAAAATGAAAAACGCGGCGATTATATGCGCAAACCTGAGGAAAAAGTTACAGAACCTGAGGAAAAAGTTACAGAAATGGACAAAATTTGACGCTCCGGCCTTGCCGAAGAGGGCATTGTCGCCCGCAAGGGACATGCTGAACCTTTATAATCTCCAGCTTTTCTTCTTTTCTCCTGCTTTCCATGCCTCTCGCCAAAAGTTTTGAACCTGCGGACATCGAACGCCGCTGGTATCCCGAATGGGAATCCCGTAATTATTTCGCTGCCGGACTGGATCGGGAAAAGCCTGCTGACGCGGCCTTCTGCGTCCTCCTGCCGCCGCCCAATGTCACCGGAAACCTGCACATGGGGCATGGCTTCAATCAAGCCCTGATGGACGCGCTTACCCGTTATCACCGGATGAAAGGCGACAATACGCTGTGGCAGCCGGGCACGGATCACGCGGGCATCGCCACGCAGATCGTGGTCGAGCGGCGCCTGGACGCGCAGGGCGTCTCGCGGCGCGACCTGGGGCGCGAAAAATTCCTCGAAAAAGTCTGGGAGTGGAAAGCTGTCTCCGGCGGCGCGATTACCCGTCAGATGCGGCGCATGGGCGCCAGTCCCGACTGGACGCGCGAACGCTTCACCATGGACGCCGGACTGAACAAGGTGGTCACGGAAACCTTCGTGCGCCTGTACCGCGAAGGATTGATTTATCGCGGCAAGCGGCTGGTGAATTGGGATCCGGAATTGCGCACCGCCGTCTCCGATCTGGAAGTGACGCAGGAAGAAGAAGACGGCTGCATGTGGCATATCCGCTATCCGCTGGCTGATAACAGCGGTTATCTGACCGTCGCCACCACCCGCCCGGAAACCCTGTTGGGCGACACGGCGCTGATGGTGCATCCAGAGGACGAACGCTATCAACACCTGATCGGCAAGACAGTGAAGCTGCCACTGAGCCGCGCCGGAAAGCTTGCGGTTATTCAAGAAAAAGCGAGCAATGCCGATGCCTGGCGCGAAATCCCCATCATTGCTGATGCTTATGTTGATCGAGCGTTTGGCACAGGTGTGGTGAAAGTCACGCCAGCGCATGATTTCAATGACTATGCCGTAGGATTACGTCATGATTTGAAAATGATTTCTGTACTCACATTGAATGGAAAAATAAAGAAATCATCTTTTGACGACTTTTCATTTGGGCATCATGCAGGCGGCTTATCTGATGATGTAGTGGGAGCTGAAACATATGATCTTATTCCAGAAAAATACCGTGGCATGGACCGGTTTGCGGCGCGTAAAATCATCGTCGCCGACCTTGAAAAAGCGGGTCTGCTGGAAAAAACCGAAAAGCACAAACTCAAAGTGCCGCGCGGCGACCGCACGGGCGTGGTCATCGAACCCATGCTCACCGACCAGTGGTTTGTCGCCATGAACAAAAAAGGCGACGACGGCAAATCCATCACCGCAAAGGCGCTGGAAGTCGTTGCCAACGGCGACATCCGTTTCTACCCGGAAAACTGGGTGAATACCTACAACCAGTGGCTGAACAACATTCAGGACTGGTGCATCTCGCGCCAACTGTGGTGGGGACATCAGATTCCGGCGTGGTACGGCGACAAAGGCCAGGTTTTTGTCGCCCACGATGAAGCGGAAGCCCGCGAACAGGCCAACGCCGAGGGCTATACCGGCGCGCTCCAGCGCGATGAAGACGTGCTTGACACCTGGTTTTCTTCGGCCCTGTGGCCGTTTTCCACTCTCGACTGGACGCCGGAATATCCGCAAAAATCCAACCCGGCGCTGGATTTGTATCTGCCGTCGACGGTGCTGGTCACGGGGTTCGACATCATTTTTTTCTGGGTGGCGCGCATGGTGATGATGACCAAACATCTCACCCACGAAATCCCCTTCAGGCATGTGTATGTGCATGGTCTAATCCGCGACGCGGAAGGGCGGAAGATGAGCAAGTCGAAGGGCAACGTGCTCGACCCGATTGACCTCATCGACGGCATCAGCCTGGAAGAACTGGTGCAAAAAC
>JAIRZG010000088.1 GCA_031267345.1 Zoogloeaceae bacterium | reverse complement strand
GCGGGTCTTCGGCGGCGGCTTCCTTGCCCTTGTCGTCCG
This sequence comes from Zoogloeaceae bacterium, assembly GCA_031267345.1. Taxonomy (GTDB): domain Bacteria; phylum Pseudomonadota; class Gammaproteobacteria; order Burkholderiales; family Rhodocyclaceae; genus Azovibrio. Next base: position 10,106 of record JAIRZG010000088.1, on the reverse strand, counting down.
GCGCTTTGGCGGGCTTGCTGTCGGGAGGGGTGGCCTGCAGGTTTTCGCGGTCATTGATCAAATGACCTTCCAGATCGGCTTCACGCAAACGCATTCCCCGGCTGCCGTTGGGACTTTCTTCCACTTCAATATCCGGTTCTATGCCCTTGGCCTGAATGGAGCGACCATTGGGCGTGTAATAGCGGGCGGTGGTCAGCTTGATGGCGACGTTGCCGGGCAGGGGCACAATGGTTTGCACCGAGCCTTTGCCGAAGGTCTGCGTCCCCATGATCACGGCGCGCTGGTGATCCTGCAACGCGCCCGCGACAATTTCCGAAGCGGAAGCCGAGCCGCTGTTGACCAGCACCACCATATGCACATTTTTGACGCCTTCCGGTAACGCGCGCAGCGGATCAACCTGTGTGCCGCGCAGATAATCTTCCGGCACGGCCTTGTATTCCTGTTTGGCGTCGGGAATGCGTCCATCGGTGGAAACGACCATGCTACCTGCGGGCAGAAAGGCGCTGGAAACGCCAACCGCGCCATTCAGCAGGCCGCCGGGGTCATTGCGCAGATCCAGCACCAGCCCTTTCAGTTCACCCTGTTTGTAGAGATCGCCCAGATGTCTGGCCAGCGAGGGGATGGTGTTGTCCTGAAACTGGGTCACGCGCACCCAGCCGTAGCCGGGTTCCACCAGTTTCGACTTGACGCTTTGCACCTTGATGATTTCCCGCGTCAGGGTGAGTTCCAGGGGCTTGTTCTCGCCTTTCCTGAGGATGGAGAGGCGAATTTTGGTCTGCGGTTTGCCGCGCATCTTTTTTACGGCGTCATTCAAGCTCAAGCCCTTGATGGGCGTATCGTCCAGCTTGAAAATCAGGTCGCCCGCCTTGATGCCTGCGCGATAGGCGGGCGTATCCTCGATGGGCGAGATGACCTGCACCAGACCGTCTTCCATGCCTACTTCAATCCCCAGTCCACCGAATTCACCCTGGGTGCCGACTTGCAGTTCGTTGAAGGATTCGGCGTCGAGATAGGAAGAATGCGGATCGAGATTGGACAACATGCCGGAAATGGCGTTGGCGATCATTTTCTTGTCTTCGATTGGCTCGACATAGCCCTGTTTGATGGCGCTGAAGACTTCGGCGAAGGTGCGCAGGTCTTCCACTGGCAAACCGACCCCACTCTCCCGGTCGGCAAAGGCCGGAAATTGCAGGCTGATGAGCACGCCGGCGACAAAACCACCGAACGCGAGACTGAAGGATTTTTTCCTGTTCATGTGTGACTCTTTTCCCTATTTGAGTGAGACCCATTGCATGGGGTCAAGCGCCCGCCCCTGATGGCGAAGCTCGAAGTATAAACCGGAATCCGTGTTGCCACCGCTTGTACCCGCCGCGCCGACCATATCGCCGCCTTCCACCCGATCGCCTACCTGCTTGTAGAGGGCGTCGTTGTTGCCATAGACGCTCAGATAGCCGGAATTATGATCGATGATTAAAAGGTTGCCGAAACCGCGCATCCACTCCGCATAGACGACCTGCCCTTTGGCGATGGCCTTGACTTCGCTCCCTTGGGCGGCGCGGATGAAAAGTCCTTTCCAGGTCGTGCCGCCTTCGCGCGGCGCGCCGAAACGCCCCGTGACCTGACCGCGCGTTGGCAGTCGCAGCTTGCCCTTGAGTTTGACGAAATCGCCGCTGGTGGCGGCGGGCAGGGCGCGGTTTTCCAGTTGTCCGACAGCAGTGTTTTTTCCGGCGTTCTTTTTGGCGCGTTCTTCGGCTTCCTTCTTCTTTTTCGCGGCGGCCTTCGCCTGTTCCGCCAATAGTTTGGTCAGCCGATCGATGAGTTGGGTCAGGCGTTTTTCATTGCGTTGCAGATTGCCGATTTCCTGCTTTTGCGCCTTGATTTTGCCGGCAATCCGGGTGAGGATTTTTTTGTGCTCGGCTTTCTGCGCCAACAGCCTGGCGTGTTCCGTCTCCTGCTGCGCCCGCACTTCGGCAAGCTCGGTTTCCTTGGCGCGGGCGTCCGCCGCCAGTTTTTTCTGTTTTGTGAGCGTGGCGCGCATCTCCGTCAACAAGGCGCTGCGGGCGCGGGCGATAATGACGATATAATAGAGATCGCGCGCCAACTGGTTGGGATCGTTGCCGTTCAACGCTAGTTGCAGGGCGTCCGGCGAGGCTTGCAGATATTGGCGATAGAGGAGTTTTTCCAGTTGTTTTTGTTGTTGCGCTGAAGTGCTTTCCAGATCGCGCGCGTTTCGGGCGAGTTCCTGCAAGGTGCTTTGCAGCCGCGAATGTTCCTGTTTCAAGGTTAGCAATTGCCGCTGGGCGGTGGAAATCTGTTCTTCGGATTGCTTCAATTGGTCGGCGGCGTCTACACGGGATTCCTCGCTGGCGGAAAGCTCCTTTTTCAAGGCTTCGATACGCCCGCGCAACTCCTTCAAATCCTCCTTCTTGCCCGCAATCTCCTCCGTCCCCTGCGCCAGCGCAGGGATAGCGCAGAAAAGTAAAATGAGGAAGGGGAAAAGGCGCATTTTCAGCAATCAGAAGGCGTTACCAGCGCTCCCTTTCAAGGGAGGGTCAGGATAGGGTTCTTCCGCCGCGCTCGCCGCATAAACCGCTTCCGCCTGACTTGCCTGTATTTTCATGTTTATGCGCTTTCATTCAGAACCTGTGTTTTACCCTATCCCTTCCCCTTGCAAGGGAAGGGAGGGAAATGCCGCCGTGATGTGGCGCAAAAGCAATCCTGCGTCAAACCGCCCGTTTACACCGAAGACGAAGCTGGCGCTGACTTTTATCGATGCCTGCCTGATCCCTGACATCTCTGCTAACCTGCCAGCTTCTGGTAGCGCGCCATCAAGGTTTCCTGCGTTTCTTCGCGGTCTTTGGGGATGCAGTCGACAGGACAAACCTGGACGCATTGCGGCTGGTCGTAATGACCGACGCATTCGGTGCATTTTTCCGGGTTGATTTCGTAGATTTCCTCGCCCTGGGTAATGGCTTCATTCGGGCATTCGGGTTCGCAGACATCGCAGTTGATGCACTCATCGGTAATTTTCAAAGACATTTTGGGGTTCCTCCCTGTTTTAAAAAATCAAGATTGCCGCCGACTATCGGGCAGCCTTGTGCCGTTCCGTCATCCGCCGCGCCACGGCAGGATGCACAAATTTGTTGACATCGCCGCCCAAACGGGCGATTTCGCGCACCATGGTGGCGGAAACGAACATGTATTGCTCGCCCGGCGTCAGGAAAATGGTATCCACCGCCGGAAAAAGCTGGCGGTTCATGCCCGCCATCTGGAATTCGTATTCAAAATCGGACACCGCCCGCAGCCCGCGAATGATAACCTGCGCGCCTTGCGCCTGCACAAAATGCATGAGCAGGCAGTTGAAGCCGCAGACTTCCACATTGGGCAGATCGACAAGCATTTCCTGTGCCATTTCCACCCGCTCGGCAAGCGGGAAAAACGGCTGTTTGACCGGACTTTCCGCCACGGCCAGCGTTACTTTGTCGAAAAGCCGCGCCGCCCGTCGCACCAGATCTTCATGCCCGCGCGTAATGGGGTCAAAGGTGCCGGGGTAGACCGCGAGGCGACTCTCCGGCGGTGTGCGGTTGTTCAAGCGTCAGACTCCAACATGTTAAGCAGATAAAAACAAACCTGTCCGGCCTGTCCCTGACGCGCGACGCGCCACTGTCCCAAGGTTTCGACGGGAAATTCCGCCTCCGCGTACAGGCTGCCATTCGTCTTGAGCAGCGTATCCAGGACGGGTTCGAGGCGGGCAAGCCAATCCTGCCGGTAGGGCGGGTCGGCAAACACCACGTCGAATGGCGTCTGGCAGGAAACGGCGAATTCTAACGCATCCGCCGTGACGAATTCTACTGTCTCCGGCATTTTGAGCCGCCGCGCGTTTTCCTTCAATACCCGCATCACTCTGGCGTCCTTTTCCACCAGCACCACCCGCGCCGCCCCACGGGAAGCCGCCTCAAAGCCCAAAGCGCCGCTGCCCGCGAAGAGGTCAAGACAGACGCGCCCGCTCAAATCCTGCCCCAGCCAGTTGAACAGGGTTTCGCGCACCCGATCCGGCGTCGGACGCAAGCCCGCGCTGTCAGGAAAACGAACAAGCTGGCGACGCCACTGGCCGCCAATGATACGCAGCGAATTCATCCGGAAAAATAAAAAATGTCGCGCAAAACAAAAGGCCGGACGGCCTCCCTCGCGCCGCCCGCATTATTCCATATCAGACAGTTTTCCGCCTTTCATCCGCCGTCTTCCGAGGCCTGTAGTATCCTCCCTGTCCCTTGTTTTTGAGCGGTTGTTCCGAAAATGCGGTTTTCCCTTCTGAATACAGACGCGCAGGCGCGGCGCGGCAGGCTGGAATTGGCGCATGGCGTGGTGGAGACGCCGGTATTCATGCCGGTGGGAACCTATGGCGTGGTCAAGGCGATGACGCCCGCCATGTTGCGGGAGACGGGCGCGCAGATTTGCCTGGGCAACACCTTTCACCTGTGGTTGCGACCGGGGGTCGAGACGTTGCGGCAGTTTGGCGGACTGCATGGCTTCATGGGCTGGGAGAAGCCGATCCTCACGGATTCCGGTGGCTTTCAGGTGTTTTCGCTGGGGGCGATGCGAAAAATCAGCGCCGAAGGGGTGAAGTTTTCCTCGCCCATAGACGGCGCGAAACTTTTGCTCACGCCAGAAATCTCGATGGACATCCAGCAGACGTTGAATTCGGATATCGTGATGATTTTCGACGAATGCACTCCCTATCCAGCCAGTTTTGAGGCCGCCGCCCAATCCATGCGCCTGTCGCTGGATTGGGCGCGACGCTCGCGGGCGCGGCATGAACGACTGGAAAATCCCAACGCCCTGTTCGGCATTGTGCAGGGCGGCATGTATGCGGCCTTGCGCGATGAGTCGCTGGCGGGGCTGAATGACATCGGCTTTGATGGCATGGCGATTGGCGGACTGTCGGTGGGCGAACCCAAGGCCGAGATGGCGCGCGTTCTGGCGCATGTCGCGCCGCGTCTGCCCGTGGAAAAGCCGCGCTACCTGATGGGCGTGGGGACACCGGAAGACTTGGTGCATGCGGTCGGACTGGGCATGGACATGTTCGATTGCGTCATGCCGACGCGCAACGCGAGGAACGGGCATCTGTTTACCCGTCATGGCGACGTGCGGATAAAGAATGCCGCGCATCGGCGGGATGAAGCGCCGCTGGAAGTCGGCTGCGCCTGTTATGCCTGCAAAAATTTCAGCCGCGCCTATCTGCATCATCTTTTTCGCGCCGGAGAAATATTGGCGGCGATATTGAACACCGTGCACAACCTGCATTACTATCAAACCCTGATGGCGGAAATGCGCGCCGCCATTGACGCGGGACGGTTTTCGGCGTTTGTCTCCCGCTTTCACGCGGATCGATCCGGCGGCGAAAGGCTAAAGGGATGCTAGAATGCGCGATTTTCGCTGTTTCGCCATTGACGTTTAAAGGAGTCTCCCCATGATCAGCATCGCCTACGCGCAGGAAGCCGCTCCTGCCGCCGCTGCCGTCACCCAACCCGGTGGTTTCATGTCGTTTTTACCCTTCATCCTGGTATTCGTTTTCATCTGGTTCATGATGATTCGTCCGCAGATGAAACGCGCCAAGGAGCACAAGCAGTTGCTGGAAAGCCTGCAAAAAGGCGATGAAGTGGTGACGCAGGGCGGTTTGGTCGGACGCATCAGCAAACTGGGCGAAAGCTATGCTGCGCTGGAAACACTCTCCGGCGCGGAAGTGCTGGTGCAGCGCAGCGCCATTGTGCTGGCCTTGCCCAAGGGCGCCTTGAAATCGGCGCTCTGACGTCCCATCTGACGAGTTGATCCATCCTGACGGCAGGGGAAGCCCGCCTCCCCCATTGACTTTATCCCTGTCTCTCTTTCACGTTTTCAGGCTTTATCCATGAACCGTTTCCCGCTCTGGAAAAACATCGTTGTACTGGCGGCCCTGCTGATCAGTTTCGTCTATACACTGCCTAATTTTCTCGGTTCGTCGCCTGCCGTGCAGATTTCTTCCAACCGCGCCACCCTGAAGGTAGACGATAAATTCAAGCCGCGCGTCGAGGAAATTCTGGCGGCGGCCAACATTGAGAACATGGGCATTTTTACCGACACCACCGGCATCAAGGCGCGTTTTGCCGATGAAGACACGCAGGCCAGGGCGCGCGTTGCGCTGGAAAAGGCGCTGAATCCCGCGCCAGACGCCGCCGACCATGATTACGTGGTGGCGCTGAATTTTCTTTCCGCCTCGCCGCAATGGCTGACCGGCATCGGCGCGCGGCCCATGTATCTGGGTCTGGATTTGCGCGGCGGCGTGCATTTTCTCTTGCAGGTGGATATGCCGGGCGCGGAATTGCGGCGCCTGGATTCCATTGCCGCCGATCTGCGCACCCTGATGCGCGACAGGAATCTGCGTTACGCCGGCATCAACCGCGAGGGCCGGAGCATTGTCCTGCGTTTTCAGAATGACGAAACGCGGACAAAAGCGCAGGCATTGATCCGGGATCGTTTTTCTGAACTGGCGCTGGCGGAAGCGGAAGCCGCCAATGTGGACAACACAACGCGCCTGACGGCGACCCTGCGCCCGGAAGCCTTGCAGCAACTGGGCGAGTACGCGCTGAAACAGAATATCAGCACCCTGCACAACCGCATCAACGAACTGGGCGTAGCCGAACCGGTAATCACCCAGCAGGGCGCGGATCGTATTGTGGTGCAATTGCCGGGGGTGCTGGACACCACCAAGGCCAAGGACATGATCGGTCGCACCGCGACCCTGGAACTGCGTATGGTCGATGAAACGCCGGGCGCGCTGGAAGCGGCGCTGGCCGGAAACCTGCCTTACGGCGATGAACTGATGACCGAACACGAACGCGATGGGCGCGCGCGTCCCATCCTGCTGAAAAAACAGGTGGTGCTGACCGGCGAACGTCTGACCAACGCCCAACCCGGCGTAGACGACAACGGTCAACCCGCCGTGCATCTGGATTTTGACGCCTCCGGCGCGCGCACCATTCGCGCCATTACCGGCGAAAACGTTGGCAAGCGCATGGCGATTCTGCTGATCGAAAAAGGTCGCGCCGAAGTCGTTACCGCGCCGGTCATCCGCAGTGAAATCGGTGGCGGACGGATGATGATTTCCGGCAGTATGCGAATGTCCGAAGCCAGCGACATCGCCCTCCTGCTGCGCGCCGGTTCGCTTGCCGCGCCGATGGAAATCATCGAGGAACGCACCATCGGCCCCTCGCTGGGAAAGGACAACATCCGGAAAGGCTTTGATTCCACGCTCTGGGGCTTTGTCGCCATCGTGGTGTTCATGTGCCTTTACTACCGCATGTTTGGCCTGATTTCGAGTATCGCGCTGACCGCCAATCTGCTTTTTCTGGTGGCGTTGCTTTCCATATTGCAAGCCACGCTGACCCTGCCCGGCATCGCCGCCATCGCGCTCACTCTGGGCATGGCGATTGACGCCAACGTGCTGATCAACGAGCGCATCCGTGAGGAACTGCGCGCCGGACTGCCGCCGCAGGCCGCCATCCATGCCGGTTATGAACGCGCCTTCGATACCATTCTCGACTCCAACCTCACCACCCTGATTGCCGGTCTGGCGTTGCTGGTTTTCGGCTCCGGTCCGGTGCGCGGTTTTGCCGTGGTGCATTGCCTGGGCATCCTCACCTCCATTTTCTCGGCGGTTACAGTCTCACGCGCGCTGATCAACCTGATCTACGGTTACCAGCGCAAACTTACCCATGTCTCCATCGGTCAGGTCTGGAAACCCGAACCTAACAAGGCCCGATAAAGGAAGCCCATCATGGAATTTTTCCGCATCAAGAAAGATATTCCCGTCATGCGCCACGCGCTGGCGTTCAATATCATTTCCCTTATCACCTTCGTGCTGGCGGTCCTTTTTCTGATTCTGCGCGGGCTTAATTTTTCCGTGGAATTCACGGGGGGCACACTGGTGGAAGTGCATTATCAGGACAGCGCGCCGCTGACCGAAATTCGCGCCGCGCTGGAACAGGCCGGATACAGCGACGCGCCAGTGCAGTATTTTGGCTCCTCGCAGGACGTGCTGATTCGTCTGCCGCTGAAGCTGCATGACGACGACGCCGATGCGGTTTCCGCCAACGCCGCGCCCGATACCGCGCGTCAAGGCGAACTGGTGCTGGCGATGCTCCAGTCCACCGCCGTCACGCCGCCCGATCTGCGTCGCGTCGAGTTTGTCGGCCCGCAGGTCGGCAAGGAACTGGCGGAAAATGGCGCGCTGGCGTTGTTGTTCGTGGTGGTCGGCATCATGGTCTATCTGGCCTTCCGCTTTGAATGGCGTTTTGCCGTTTCCACCATCATCGCCAACCTGCACGATGTCACCATCATTCTAGGCTTTTTCGCCTTCTTTCAGTGGGAGTTCTCGCTTTCCGTGCTGGCGGCGGTGCTGGCGGTGCTGGGATACTCTGTCAATGAATCCGTGGTGGTCTTCGACCGGGTGCGCGAAACGTTCAGGAAGGTGCGCGGCATGACAACGGCGCAAGTGCTGGATCACGCCATCACCAGCACCATGTCGCGTACCGTCATCACCCACGGTTCGACGCAGGCGGTAGTGCTTTCCATGTTGATCTTCGGCGGCGAGACCCTGCACAATTTCGCGCTGGCGCTGACCATCGGCATCTGCTTCGGCATTTACTCGTCAGTGCTGGTGGCTTCGCCCATTGTCATGTGGCTGGGCGTCTCGCGCGAACAGTTCATCAAACCCGCCAAGACCAAAGACCCGACCGTGACGGCGGATGGCGCTTGCGTTTAAATGCGGCGCGTCTTCTGAAAGGAGTTTTTCATCCATGCAAACCGTCAAAGTCTGGGATCTGCCCACCCGCCTTTTTCACTGGTCGCTGGTCGCCTCCATTGCCGCCCTGTTCGTCACCGGCAAAATGGAGGACGCCATTGTCCTGCACGGCAGGATCGGTATTTTTGTAGTCGGGCTGATCGTCTTTCGCCTTGTCTGGGGCTTCGTCGGCTCCACCTACGCCCGCTTTTTGCAATTCTTCCCCACACCCGCCCGCATCCTTGCCTATCTGAAAGGCGAGTGGCGCGGTCTGGGACACAACCCGCTGGGCGCGCTTTCCGTCTTCGCCCTGCTTTTTTTGACCGCCCTGCAAACCGGTCTGGGGCTGTTCGCCTACGATGAAATCAGTTTTCACGGACCGCTTGCCGCTCTGATTGATGACGATCTTGCGGTTCGGCTCGCGGGCTGGCATCACCTGCTCGCCAATGCGCTGTTCGTTTTCATCGGCCTGCATGTCGCTTCCATTGTTTTTTACAAACTCGTGCAAAAGCACAATCTGCTCCTGCCCATGCTCACCGGACGCGCCGAAACCCCGGAAAACGAATCGCCCCAACCCGCCCAGGGCGGCGGCATTCCGGCCCTGCTGCTGGCGCTGGCGATTGCCGCCTTCGCCCTCTGGGCAGCCTGCGGCGCCTGGATCCCTGAACCACCGTCCCTCCCACCCGCCGCCGTGGAAACCCCCGCCTGGTAGTCCTTGCGGACGACTGCGCGCGCGCCGCGTCGTACTTCAAAATGACAACCGCTCTCGTCAAGGAAGGACTGCTGGCGATACTGGATTCGCTGGAGCGCTGGCGCGATGTCGCGCGGCAAAACGGACTCACGCCGAACGAAATCACCCGCATGGCGGCGGCCTTCGAGCATGAGGGTCGCATCTCAATGTCATCATACCTGCTGAATCATGGATCGTGTTTGCGTGGGTAAAGGGGTAGAACGAGCAGTCCTGTCACCAGCCACCATCTGGTGAAATTTTGAGCACAATCATTTTGTCAGGCGAGCGCCAGCTGACCTTGCCCCTCACTTTCGCATCCCATAGAGGGGTTCATATTCTGGCTTGATGCGCCTGCCGTTTCTGCCAGAGTTCCTCGAACTGCATCGGACTAAGGACTTATCCGTAAATAGCTTGTACTATTTTGCCGAATGGTTCATGCTGCGGTTGTTTGGTAACGATGAGGCAGCTGAGCATGAAGCGCATGGCGAGTTGGGAGGTATCGGATGCTTTTTGGGGGCGTGTTGAAGCCCTGATTCCGGCGCCACAACGCGATCCGGA